>DATIOT010000585.1:0-5130 GCA_035472875.1 Mycobacterium sp. | reverse complement strand
GACCGCGTGCTGGCGAAGGGCAAGGACGCCACCTCCCGCGAGATCGTCGACACGCTAAAGACGGTCGCGGATTACCGCAAATCGACCGGGGCCGGCGACGAGCCCGCGCCAAACGCCTGGAACCGCTACCAGCAAGCGATGAACGGCAGCAAGGAGAGCGGCAATGGCTCGCGCCACTAGGCTTCGGATCTATTCGGAGGGGGCCGAGGAGGGCGACGACGCTTCCGTCGCCGAGCGCTTTCCCGTCGCGCCGCCACCGGTCCAACCCAACTCGCAGCTCGCCGAGGATGTCCTGCGGCTGCTGCGCGCCGACACGCAGACCGCGATGCGCCAGGCCGACCACGCCGACGCCACCGCGAGCACCGCGCTCTACCAGGCGCAGCAGGCCAACACGAGCGTGGCGGAGATTGCCAGCGCCGCCGAGCAGCTGAAGGCGCGCACCGATCAGGTCGAGGCGAGCGCTCGCGAGATCGGCACCGCCGCGATGAAGGCGGTCGAGACCGCCAACCAACAGCAGGCGCACGCCCGGCAGCACGCCGCGACGGTCGTTGCCACCGTCCTGCAGCATCTGCTGGTGCTGCTCGCGCACCTCGTCACCTTCCTGCTCGAGCGGTCGTTGGCGCTGCTCGCGCTCGGAGCGACAGTGTGGCTGTGGCACAGCGTCCTCGAGGATCCGACCGTGATGCGGCTTATCGCGCTGGGGCTCGGCGGGCTCCTCGTCATCGCCCCGGCGCTGTGGCTCAGTGCGCGTGGCAAGGGAGGTGGGAATGCCGGCTAAGTCCGAACGTCAGCGCCGCAAGATGGGGGCTGATCTCGCCCGCGCCCGCGAAGGCAAACCGACCGAAACCGGGATGAGCGCCGCGCAGCTTCGCCACTTCGCGAAGAAACCGGTGAAGCCGCCAGCCTCGAAAAAACGGGGGAGATCGCGATGAGCGGGATTCAGCCCAACAACGTGCCGGTCGGCAAGGTCGTCCCCGGCACCAGCTATACGCTCGGGGGAGCGGATTTCGCCCAGTGCGTCGTCTTTACCAGCGGCAGCGCGATTGCCGTGTCGTTGCCGGCCCCGGGGGGTGGCGGTGGCGAGCTCTACGGTAATTGGAACACCTCGATCTTCGCCCAAGGCGCGGGGACCGTGACGATCACACCGGCAGCTCCGCTCGTCGGCAGCACGCCGACGATCAACGGCGCGGCCAGCGTCACGGTCACGACGGGAAACTCGCGCCGGGTCTTTCTCGGCACCGACGGCAACTGGTACGCGCCGCCGGGGGCGTGATGATGCGAACCCTCCTCGGCGCGTTGGTAGCGCTGCTGCTGGTCGCGGCTGTCGCCCTGGCGCAGAACCCGGGCCCGCCGGGATCCGGCGTCACCACGGTCGGCACCGGCGCGTCGAGCCAGGCGCTGCCGATGCTGCAGTCGAGCGCCGCCGAGGCCGGTCACGTCTTCAAAACCAGCGGCGGCAACCTCTATCTCTTTGGCGCGACCAATACCGGGGCTGCCGGGTATCTGCTGTTTATCGACGGCTCCTCGGTCCCGGCTGACGGCGCGCTGACGTCGTGCGGCACGACCAATCCCGCCGGATGCTTAAAGGCGTGTTATCAGGTTCTCGCGGGGACGACATCGCCGGCCTATACCGGTTTCCAGCTATCGCCTGGCCCGCCGATCTCGTTTGTCAACGGGATCACGGTGTCCTACAGCTCGACCGGCTGCTCGACCAAGACGGCGGGCGCGGCGAACGTCTTCTTCCAGGCGCAGGTTTACTGACGCCATGGGGCGCTTGGCGGCTCTCCTCGCTCTGATTTTCGCGCTGTGGGCGTTGCACGCCGATGCCCAATTTGTCACGAAAGCCGGCCCGATATCAGCCACGCAATTGCCGGCCCCGACCTTTTTAAACGCCTTTCCGACCAATCCGACCGGCACGACATCCACCACACTCGTGCAGATGGGGGCTGGGTCCACCTGCCACATCACGCCAACCTTAACCGGCGCGGTCGTCTTCCAGTTCACGGGATTTGTCCAGAACAACACCGCCAACGATGGCTGGGATCTTCAAGGCGGCTATGGCACGGGCGCGGCCCCGGCTAACGGAGCCGCCCTCACCGGCAACGTCTTCACCACCCAGGTCTTCGGGGTTCAGGGGGTCGGCGGCGCGTCGCTCCCGTTTGCCCTTGCTGGCGTGATAACCGGTCTCACGGTGGGCACGCTGGTGTGGTTTGACGTGCGTGCCGGGTCGCTCACCGGCGGCACCACGGCGGTCGGCGGGATTACCTGCATGGCATTCGAACTTCATTAAAGGGCGGTGAGATGCCAAATCGCGCGCTGGCGGTGTTGCTCTGCTTGACGGCGATGCTCTCGCCGGTCTCGCCGGTCTTTGCCCAGCAGAACCAGCCGCTCTTTGCCACCGGGGTGCTGACGCCAGGTCACGCGCTGGTGCTGCAGCAGGCCGGTACCCCCGGATCGGCGGTGACCCGCGACGCCGGCCCGGCCATCGCCGGCAACTTTACCGAGCTCGGCATCACCAATGACGGGCTGCCGCTGTGCGTGCGCGATAAGGCGCAGCAGCACCTGCTGTGCTTTGGGGCCAACGCGCTGGGCGGCGGGCTGATCTCGTTCAACCCGGTCGGCAGCGGCACCGCAACCCCTCTTAATGTCAACATCAACGGGCAGATGTTCCCGTTTCCGACCGGCGGTAGCGGTCCCAGCGCCGTCAGCCCGCTAAACGCCGTCCTTTCTTTTGGCGCTGATCCCACCGGGAGCGGCGATAACTCGCTGCAACTTGGCAGAATCTTTGCTCAGACCGGGGGACAAACCGTCTACTTCCCTGACGGGGTGTACCGGGTCGCCTGCGGCCATACCTTTCCCGCCGCCAGCGGGGTGAACCTGCTGGGTTCCGGCAGGGGCAAAGCCATCATCAAATTTGACCCCGGCTGCACGCCGACCGGAGATTTCTTCTCGTGGACGAATTTCACGTCGATTATCCAGAACATCACGATCGATCTGAATACGCCGGCAACCTCGAGCTCGGTCCAGTACGCCGGGTTGGCGTTCTACGTAAACGGCACCAACAACCTGCTGGGCCCGCAGATCATCAATAGCGAAGTCCTCCACCTCGGCACCTCGAGCGCTGGCGCGTACAACATGCGTCTTTCGGTGCTAAGCAACTCAGCGTCGTGGACGTATCCGATCGTCAGCCAGAGTCAGTTCACCAAGACAACTGCCGACGCCGCCACCGCCAATGAGTGCATCGCGTTCAGCGGCTCGGGCAACGGCGACAGCACGTCGCTCGGCCTCATCCACTTTGCCAGTGTTACGTCAAATGTCTGTATCAACTCGGCGATCCAGGCCGACGGCGACAATGGGATTTGGGCGCTCAATAACGTGTCCGGCTGGGCGTTTGGCAACGGCATTTTCGCGATCCACAAAGAGGGCGGCGGTCCGCTCAGCGATCACGACAACCTCTTTGTCGGCAACGAGCTCCACGACAGCCCGGCAGGATATGACGTCAACAGCTCGGCGGCGTCCTGCGTCGAAAACAACGGGATGCGCAACACCTGGGTCGGCAACCTGCTGCACGATTGCGGCGGCGAGGGCTTCCGCAATTACGGCGAGTACACCACCCTGCAGGGCGGGGCGATCTACAACAACGGCAAGACCGCAGTCATCGTCGGCAACTATCAGCGCGCCGGGATCAACGCCGTCGTCAGCGGTCTGGGCGCGCCGTTTGATTCGGGCAACCTGACGATCGACAATGTCAAGGTCTACGACACCGCCGGCACCCAGTCTTATGGCTACGCCGATGCGTCGGGGATCGCCGGCCCGGTCAACATCAAGGGCGCACTTTCGGGGGCGGTCGCGCCATACAACCAGTTGTCGGCGCAGGGCACCCTGATCGGCGACATCTGGCAGACGACCAATCTGTCGCAAGCCAGCGGGATTACCTGTTTTACGGCGGGCCCGCCAACGGCGGCGGTCGGGAACATCAAGTATCAAAAGCAGCCGTTTAAGGTTGCTTATCTGGCCTCGGCCTTTGTCACCACAAACGGCACCTGTGCCGATGGGCTCAAACTGGTGCTGCCGTTTCCCTCCGATCCCGCGCTTAATTCGTTTGACTACACCGGCGCTGGCGAGAGTGCGACCACGAGCACTGCCGCAATCGGGCTCATCTCGCACACCGACGTCACCCACATCCTCATCAGGCGCTACGACAGCGTTTATCCGGCGACCGACAACACCGCTTACGCTGTGATGGGCGAGTACCCGACGATCCAATGAGGAAGCGATGATGCGCCGCTTATTTTTGATCGCGATGTTGCTGGCGTCTTCCGCCGCTCGTGCATCGATGACGTATATCCCGCCAGACCCGAAACTTGTCGCACCGGCTGTTCAGCAAGCATGCGACGCGGTCAACGGTGCGGTGTTTGCGATCCAAAAGAGCTCGATCGCGACGGTCCCTAAGGTGGTGGGGCTCTTGCCCTATGGCGTCGCCGCGTGCAGCACGCCCGACCTCATCGCGGCATTCATCAGCAAGATGGATTCGCACAGCGTCCCGTGGCTTTGGGGTATCAACACGATGCTGATGTCTGATCTCAGCGACGGGCTGGGGCACAAGTAAGCGCCGCCTCATACCAAGACAGCCGGCACTCGATATCGACCCGGCATGATGCGCCCTCGCGCACCGCCCTGACGACGACGGCGGCACTCTCGCGGTCCCATTCCGGCCCGAGGAACAGCGCGGCCTCCTCATGCAGATCGAGGCCGAGCAGGTAGGTCATCTCCCAGTCGCGGGCCATGGCTTTCTCGCCATCATCGGCAGATTGAACCGGCACTTATGGAGGATGCCGAACTCAGGGACATCGTCGGCTAAGCAGACATCGACGAATCCGGCCTGGGCCAGTTGTGACCGGAGACCGGCTTCGCAAAACACACGCATCTCCAAGGTCGTGCCCTCGCCGCCGTGGAAGCAAAGGTCGGCATAGAGTTCGTAACGCCCCTGCTTGGTGCGGTTTATTAGGACGCGCTCGTCGCCGAAATCGACGATCCGGTAATCGTGGAGCCTCGGGAAATGCTCGTCGGTTTCTGGCTTGGTCGACCACGGCACCGAAAAAATGAAGTACCCGCCAGGCTTGAGCAGGG
>DATIOT010000584.1:0-10254 GCA_035472875.1 Mycobacterium sp. | reverse complement strand
AGCGCAACCACTGAGCCCAGTAATACGCCGGTAAACAACCCGAACAAAACGATCTTTGGTCTCTGGGGTGAGACCAACTTTGGAGCAATGGCGGGTTCTACGATCACTGCTCGCACGACCGGCGGCCCAACGTCTGCGGGTGTTGTTTCGAGCTCCCGGACCATGCTGACGAAATCGACCGACAATGCATTTGCCAAGGATACGGCGTTGGTCGCGGACGAATCGCTGACGGAGAGGGTGATCACTACTGATCCAGTTTTGGCCGAGGCATCAACCTTTTCGGCGAGATCGCGCGGTGCAATGTGCAGGTTCAGCCTGTTGACGGTGCGCGTGGCCAGCGATTCGCTCATGATGAGATCGCTGTAAGATACGACGCGCGCCTGGGCGAGCTGGGCTGCCGCGTATGCATCTTGTCCATCCGTGGCGCTCTGCGTCGAGATAAAGATGCGCATCGATGCCGTGTACGTCTGCGGGGTCAGCCATGTCCACGCGACGGCAATGATCATTACAGCCGCGATCACCACCACAACGGTAACCCAGCGCATGCGAAGGACGGATACAACATCTCGCAAAGTCACAACCAGCCCCTTCTGACGCGGCTTAAAGCTGGCAACCGAACCTACCTATATCGCCGACAAGTGTTTGCACCGGAGTCCCCCGATGGTAAACGACGATGGGCCGCTTTGGGATTGACGGGCAATTCCCTGAAACAGTTCTCGGCGACTGTGGTCGTCGCCCGTGAGGGTGATAATTGGTTCGAGCGGTCCGGATGACGTCGTTTATCGATTGTTGTCACCGAGCCCGACCTGAAGCATGACGCTGGGGCTACGTTCACGGGCTCGGGATTGTTGCGAGCACGTGAGTGGCACCTCTTTGCTCCCCGGTGGATGACCATTCGTATTCCCGTCCTGCGCTCACTTGGGCCGGTCTTTAATCCATCGCGCCGGACAACCAGCAACGATCGTGTACGGGTCGACGGACCGGGTGACCACCGAGCCAGCGGCGACGATCGCACCTTCGCCAATCTCGACACCTCCAAGGATCGTCGAACCCGCACCCAGAAACACCCCGCGACCCAGTCGAATCCCTGCTGGCGTCTCGCCCTGCTCGATGATCGGCAAATCGCGGCGGGCGAAGTTGTGATTCTCCGAGAACATCTGAACGAATGGGCCGAGCGATGCCTCAGCGCCGATCTCGACGCCGCCGCCACCGTGAATAAAGTTGTAGGCGCCGATTGCGGAACGCTCGCCGATGTGCACGCCATGTCCCAATCGTCGGATGCCGCCCGATCCACGAATAATGGCATGCACGTCGACAGTCGCTTTATCACTGATGACAACGCCATTCTCGGCCAAGGCGTCGATCAGAACACCTCGGCCTATCGAGACTCCACGACCCACCGTGAGCCGCGACCGGTTCAATAACACGACGTCGCGGTCCACGAAGGCTTGGGGCAGACGCCGGGCGGTCGCCCGCAAACGAGCCGCCAACTTGCGCAGGACAAACCGTGCGACGTCATAGTCGCTGAAGCGGTCTTCGATACCCGCATCGATTCCCCGGCGGCGTATATAACTGGCGTTGATGCGCTCGCGAAGTTTAGCGAGTAGCCATCTAGTCACTTGAGGACGATTCCCTTCTGCACCGCACGGCGGATGTTCCGCACGACATCCTGCCAGGTCAACCGCGCCGCGCCGGCTGTTGCGGCGCTTCTTAATCCCAGCAGGATGGCAGCAGCCATCGCGTCAACCGACCGTGGATCGAAGTAGTCGGCGGCCACCTCGAGTTCTCTAAACACGGGAATGTCGCTAGCGATTGTGGCAGCACCCAGCATGTCGGCCTCGAGAAGCGGCAGTCCGTAGCCTTCGTCTAACGAGGGAAATACAAACAGGTCGCAGTTTTCGTAGAGCCAGCGCAGTTCGTCATCGGTGACGTGGCCCAAGAAATGTATTCGGGACGTGATATGGGCGGGAATCGCACCTGGGGAGTACTTTCCGTCCTTCTCGCCAACGACGACCAAGTGACGAGTGAGGTCTTGCTGAGCAACGCGAGCGAAGGCCTCGATGAGGCGGCCCAAGTTTTTACGCACGTTGAGCCGACCGACGGTGAGAACGAATGGCACCGCCTCGTTCCATGCTGAAGGGCGCTTCGCGCGAGCGTTCACTATGGTGGTCGGGGCGCTCAGTCCCACTTGCACAATTCGTCGCCTCAACTCAGGCCACACAAAACCGATCCTGGCCGCCTCGGATTGGGATGTAGCCAGGACGGTCGTAGCCCTTCGAAGAGACGGACGCACTCCTCGCAGATAAAACAACTCTTTCTTCGTAAACCACTCCGGATTTGTAACGAAGAGAGCGTCGTGGACAAGAACGACGGTGGGCGCCCCACAGAACGGCGGACAAAAGTTGTGGGTCAGCACGGCGTCGTATTCGCGTTTGCGCACTGCGATGGTGGCGACTGCTGCGGCATGGTATCGAGCCCAACGCGGATAGAGATCGACATCAACCCTGAGCTGCAAGCGCTGAACGTCGGCCTTGACGTAGGAAATGTCATTCTTCGGGACTCGCAGCGTTACCTCATCAGCAGGGAAAGCCCGCAACCATTCAGTACCTAGTGACCGCATAACACTGATCCCTGATGGCGTCCCATCGACCCAGCAGTACGTATCTAATAGGATCCTCATGATCGCAACAACCATAGGAGCTTGGCACAACTGAACCGCGCGGCGCATATATGAGCGGCCAGCAACCTTCTCGAATCGACCTTGCGCACTCTCGGTCCCTTCATCCCGCTCTGGCGGGTCTTGTTCGCTCCGACGAAGCGCGGACCGCTTCGTGAGCAAGACGTCGATCGACGACCTGCACAGCGCACCCCCACATAGGCCCGATTCGCCGATCTAACCACTGCAATGACCGTCCTCGCCAACCTTGGCCGGGTCCAGCATCTCGGCGATCTTTTTCACTTCGTCGAGATAGTGGGTTGTCTAGGCCGAAGCGACGGCACTCGTGCTCGACCCCACTTCCTGTGACGCGGGGCAATGCCGTAGGACGTTCGAAACCCACCGCGTGCCAAGCTAACTCCGAGGCCGAAGGCGCTCGGCAGTCGGTTCGAGTCATATAACGGCAATTCACCTGACGCCTCCTCTCTTTGTGTGATCCGATCGCGCGCTCAATATGCGCCCGATCCACCACAGATTGCACCGACGGTCTTTGCCGCGATCGCCAAATCGCTTAGCATCGACCAATTTTCGACGTAAGACAGGTCCAGCCGCACCGCGTCGTCCCAGGACAGGTCGGATCGGCCGCTGACCTGCCACAGTCCGGTAATGCCCGGACGCACCAGCAGTCGGCGCCGCACTCGGTGGTCGTACGTCTCGACTTCGCTCCGCAGCGGCGGCCGGGGTCCGACCACGCTCATGTCCCCACGCAGCACGTTGATGAACTGCGGCAGTTCGTCGATGCTGTACCGGCGCAAAAGCCTGCCCACCCGAGTGACCCTGGGGTCCCTGCGGATCTTGAACAACACACCGCCGGCACTGTCGTTGAGGTTGGCCACCTCCGCCAGTCGCCGGTCGGCATCGACAACCATGGTGCGGAACTTGATCATCTGGAACGGCACACCATCCAGCCCGATGCGTTCGGAACGATAGAAGACCGGCCCGCGGCTGGTTACCTTCACCGCCACGGCAGCAACGATCATGACCGGCGATGCCGCCAGCAGCGCCAGGAGTGAAAAGCAAATATCGAATGCCCGCTTCTGAAACCGCTTGGCCCCGTGATACTGCGGCTTGTCAACGTGGATCAGCGGTAGGTCGGCCACCGGGCGCACGGTCAGCCGCGGGCCGGCCACATCGACTATTCCCGGCGACACGACCAGGTCGACGCCGAGCTTCTCCAATTGCCACGACAGGTCGCGAATGCCTTCTGGCCCCAGCTCCGCCGCCGAGGTTAATGCGACGGTGTCGGCCTGCGACGCTGCGATCGCGTCTCGAATGTCGGCTTCGTAAGGGAACACGGGCAGCGGCCCGAGGCCGGGGACGAGAATGTTCTCGCTTTGCAGAACACCGGGAGTGCAGGCACCAACTACGGTGTAGCCGTCGGCCGGACGCCGCATCAGCGACTGCGCGAGGACCGTGACCGATATGGGCTCGCCGACCGCGAGCACGGCGGTCATGAAGCGGCCACGGCGACGCTGCGCTGCGACGTATATGCGGGCGAGGTGGCGATTGGCGGACAACGCGAGAAGGCCGAGCGGAAACGCGATCCCCAGATAACCGCGTGCGATCTCGAGCTTGAACAGAGTCGAGATAACGGCGATGACTCCGAACACCCACAACGTGGCGGTCCACACCCGGCGGAACTCCTCAGGCCCCGCTCCGATCACTTGCTGCGCACGGGTGTGGTAGATCGCCAGGACCAGGGCCCACGCCAACACGATCAGGGCCGAGACCGCCGAGTAGGCAACCGACGCGTACCCCGCCCATAGGCTGGCGCTCGTTACGTTGCCGAATCGCAGGATGTGTGCCGCCGCCACGACACCGGTCACAACGATGACGTCAGAAGCCGCAAGCCAATTGCTGTAGCGTTGCTGCCACCGTGCACGAAGGGACTTAGGCAGCGTCGCGAGTGCATCGAAGTCGGATTGCCGCAGCGGGGTGATTGCGGCCACCTCAGCAGTGCGCGGCCCCGCGGTGCACCGCTCCGAACCCGGCAGGGGCGACGTAAGGGAATCTCCAGCGGAGATGTCCTGACGCTTGACTAGCGCGTTGCCAACAATTGGGAAATCGGTCCGCTGCAGCAGTTGCGGAGTATCTGGTTTCTCGTAGAGAGATGTCATCGCCGCTCCTGGTACAGGACACCGTGTGCGGCGAAGTGCGCCGCCGTCAGCGCCGCCACTTCATCGGCAGCCGCGGGAACCACCCCGATCGTCGCGGTTGCCGCGGCCATACTCCCGGCGGCTACGGCACAGCCGATGGTTTGCAGTTCTCCCGCCGCCAACGCGACCTCCGCCGGCAGTGCGGTCACGAACGACATGTGCTCCTCCTAAGGGAAGCAGGCCGACCCGGAGGAAGGCCGCGATTACCGCGGCGCCTTGGTGCGACCTGAGACTGACGATGCACCTGCAAAGCTACAATACATACTTTTCGGCGTCATATATACGATTTTCCGAACTTCTAGTCTTCAGTGCAATGCTATGCATGCGTAGGCCCGGGATAGCTGCGGTAAAGCAGACTGCAGACCACTCGAAGGTTCCGACGCAGAGAGCGGCCGCAGGAGGGTCAGGGCACCAGTTCGTGCCGCCGTAGCCACCCCGAGCCGGCACCGCCGTGGCCCGACCGGTCCCACAAACTGCTGACTACGCAACGCGCACACCCGGCGGGTTCACCGACCCTGCATCGGGCGCGCGAGTTTTGAAAAGCTGCGGCCTCTTTCGTCTTCGAGCACAACCGCTAGCGACCCACCCGGGCGATCGAATCAGAGAGATGACATGTGAGGAGGACCCCCTCGGCACAGACGCTCGATGATAGACGGCTTGGACGTGCACCGACAGCAGATCACGTTTGATTACGTGGACAGCGACGGGCTGGTGCGCTGGGGCCAGATCCGTCCGGCAACGCGCAAGACGTTGCGAGCTTCGCCCGCCGCCAGGGCGGCTGTCAAGCACTATGGGCCCGCCACGATGGGGTGGGCTCGTTGTGCGCGGTGATCATCTGGGCCGAGATCGGCGACGTGCGCCGGTTTTGTAGCTCTGATCAGCTGGTGCGCTTCGCCGGGCTAGATGTCACCGTGTACTCCTCTGCCGGCAAATGCTCGCCGGGGCATCTGTCGCGGCAGGGCTCACCCGAGCTGCACTGGGCGGCGTTTGAGGCGGCCAAGTGCGTGGCCCGCCGCGGCTCGCCCGATTACGCCTACTACCACCGAGTCGCCGCGCGCCCCGGCAACGTCGCCCAAGCGAAGGAGGTAGCCGCCTAAAGGTGCGTTGCGCGCGCCGTGCCCACACATCAACTGATGCCCGCGGCCAGCTCCCGCACGTCTCCTACCGCCACCCCTGTGCTGGGTGGACGGCCCGGAGAGAATGAGCGGCCGCACCCTCTTCGGCAGCCCGCACATGTCGGGCACCCAATTCATCACCGTGTCGCCAGACCATTGGCCGTGGACCCAGATAAGGCGGGGCGCCGCCACGCTCCACGCGTCTCTCACACCACGTTCTCTTACCGGAGGCACCAGATGGCTTGAACCACAACATTTTCGCCTCACCTTCGCCGACCGAGTATGCGGCGGATCCTCGTCGGGACGGATTGATCACAGCGAGTCGTCAAGGCGACGGTACCGAAAATCACAGCCACCCCGGCCAGGAGCGCTCCCCCAACGACGTCGCTGAGCCAATGGAAGCCTAAATACACTCGGCTGAAGGCAACGATCACCACGCCAGCAACCACCAAGGCCGTCGCCAGGGCCTGCACAATACGGCTCTGTCCGACCGCGATGCACACGGCGATGATGCCGAGCAGCGCGCCGATCCCGGCCACGTGCCCGGACGGAAACGGATGATGTCCGGTACTGATAAGCGGTAATGCTTGGATTTCCACTTTTGTCACTGGACGGTAAATGACTGCCTTGATCGCGATCTCGGCGAGCACCGCCCCGCCGACCGTGCCAATCACTACGACTGCCGGCCTCAATGAACGAGCACGCCAGGCCAGCAGTGCTCCGCCGATCAGTCCGGCCGCTGTAACCTTGACGGGGGTGCCGAGCCACGCGGTTATCAACGACGCTTCGTCAAGGCCGTGAGATCGGTGGCCGACACTTCGGATCCAAGATGCGGTCGGAGCGTCGAACGCCGTTACCCATCCGTGGACGTGCACCCCGATCGCCAGCCAGGTCAAGGCCAACACGAGCCCGGCCAGACCCAAGGCTGTGGGCATCCGCCAGCCACGAAACGACGCACCGATAACCAACGACAACTCCGATGTCCACGAACGCGACGGCCCAAGGTCACACGCGACATTATGCACTGGCACAGGGCGCCAAGCCCGGCCAGCGCCAGCGCCGATCTACGGCCGATCGAACGCGGCGCCCAAGACCCCGATTGGCTCGCTGCACGACAGCTGGCCGGCAACCCGATCCGGATGTCCGCCAACGAGTATTGCGACTGGGTCGCCACCTTGCCCGCCGACTTCACCGACGCTGTGCAGGTGCATCGGGGACCGCCCGCGCCGGATCGAGGTCATAGGGCCGCCGCCAGCTGGTCGCTGAGTCGTGACGCCACTGACGACAACCCTGCACCCGCATCGACCTCAGGCTCTGGCCTTACTTCGACCTTCGGCTCCTGCTCCTGAGGGAGTGGATTATCGGAACCAGTTGGGGCGCAAGGCTCGTCGCTGCCAGCGTCGGCGCCGGTGTGGATACGCCTGAGTGCGTTGTGGACGCTGCCCACCGACACCCCTACCGTGGCGGCGATGGTCCGGTAGGACGCCCCACCCGCCCGCAACCGGCGGATCGCGGCGAGGGTATCGGGTGTGAGCTTCAACTTGCGTTTGGGGCCTTTGCGTTCGGTGAGCAGCCCGGCCACACCGGCGTCGCTGCACCGGGTCTCCCAGCGCCGCAGTGTGGCCGGGTTCACCGTGAATGCCGCGGCGACCTGCAGTTGGGTGGCGACCTTGATCCGGCTCAGCGACACCGCCGCGAACCGGCGCCCCGCGGCATCGCCCGCGTCCCAGGCGTAGGCCAGGTTGCCGTGCACGTACACCCGGCCGCCGTCATCGTCCTCGACGATCGCCGCGGCCGCGCCGACCGGGCGGGCACCATCGGGCACCAGCGGCAGCGGCGGTTGCGCGGTCATCACGGCTCCGATCCTCTCCCGGCTATGCCGTGTTTCGGATGTCCGGTCAACCGCGGCACCATCCGTATTGCGGGCATTTACCGCCAGCGCTCGCCGCGCGTCATCGGTGCTTTTTGCCGGGCTCAACGAGTCTTGCGGTGCGGCGCCCACCAGTGTTGGACCCACCCGCACCGTGATCTGTTCGTCGTGCAGCGCCCGCGCCGGCACCACCAGCGGTGGGCGCATCGCTGGTGCGGGCAGACTCGCCCGCACCGCGGCCAACTGGCGGCCGGTGAGCCGATTCAGTCCGGCCCACACATCTTTACCCAGCCGCTTCTCGCTGTGATAGCGCACCCAAGCCGACACCTCGGTCCGGCCGGCGGCGGCGGTGAGCCGAATCGTCACCACGGTGGCATCGGTGTCGTGCAGCCACAACCAGTCCAGCGTCTGCGAAGTGATGTACCGCGGCGACACCCAGAAGCTGGTCGCGTACCCGTCGGGATGCTTGAGGTGACGCCATCCCGGCCGAGTGGAAGTGGGTCGCAGACCCGCCGCTATGGTGGTGTCCACCTCGGCGAGCTCATCGGCGGTCAACGGCCGGGCCGCGCAGCGCCGGCCGTCCAGATCGCCGGCAAGCCGCTCGACAGCCGCCGCCAGGGTCGAGGCCACCGAATCGCGGGCGGCCACGGCGGCGACATTCTGCTGTGGATCCATTCGTAACACCAGCCACGTACGGCGCTCGATACCCGCGGGGCGATCGTCCAGGGGTGGCGGGGATGACGGATCGGCTGCCTCGGAAACGTGCCGCTTCCCCACCGAGACGATGTCGATGGCGTCAAGGCGCACATCGAACTGGCGCAGCCCCGCGGCGACCGCCGCCACGGGCAAAGTGCCCGGCGACACCTTCTGGCTCTGATGCCGCCCCGACGGTGCGTCCGCTGGCCCGTCCACGGCGATCACCGCAACCAGCTGGCCCTGGTACTCGCGCACTCCGACCACGTCGCGGCCGAAGCGGCGCCGGTGATCGATGGCGGGTGTGCATCCCGGGCTTGGTGTCGCCTCAGGGTCGGGGGACGCGTCGGACATATCGGGGGCCGACCAATCCCACACCCACCTGGCCAGAGCTGAGGCAACCGTGATCCCTCGGTAGGTCGATACCACCGCGATCGTCACCACCGCCGCGACGGCGACGCCATACCACCACGCGACGGTGTGCCGTGCGCCATGCAAGTGACTAGCCAGTACCAGCACCGCGACATCGATGAGCAAAGCCGAGGTGATCCGCGGCCACGACAGGGCCAGCCCGAGCCGGCGCTGCGCCTTCATCGGCGTCTCGGTGATCGCCGCGCCAACACAACTCCACACCAGACACGTTCCCACTTCACCAGCACCACGGGCCCATCCTCTCTAGCGCCGTCCAGGTGGATACTATAAGTTTGTTCCTTGTTTCATATCATATAAAAAGTATGTATAGTGGCCTAAAACTGAATTATCCGTTTGCACCAGCCTGGCCGCAGCGGCTGCGGTCGTTTTGCGGATCGGTCCATATCCCTGAGGAGGAGCACATGTCGTTCGTAACCACACAGCCGGAGGCGCTGACCGCGGCGGCTGGCAGTTTACAAGGGATCGGCTCGGCGATGAGCGCTCAGAACGCGGCTGCGGCGGCCCCAACGACGGGGGTGATCCCCGCGGCCGCCGATGAGGTGTCGGCGCTGACAGCCGCTCAGTTCGCCGCGCACGCGCAGATGTATCAGGCGGTCAGCGCCCAGGCCGCGGCGATTCACGAGATGTTCGTGAACACGTTGGGGACTAGCGCCGGGTCGTATGCGGTCACCGAGGCCGCCAACGCGATCGCGGCGGGCTGAATTTTCGGCGGTTTTTCGGCGGTTTATAGATGCTCGATTTCGGGGCGTTACCACCGGAGATCAACTCCGGCCGGATGTATGCCGGTCCCGGGTCGGGCCCGATGCTGGCCGCCGCGGCGGCCTGGGATGTTGTCGCCGCCGAGTTGTACTCGACGGCGTCGTCCTACGGTTCGGTGATCTCCAACCTGGCGAGTGGCTGGCTGGGGCCGTCATCGATAGCGATGGCGGCCGCGGCCACCCCGTATGTGTCGTGGATAAGCGCCACCGCCGGGCAGGCCGCGGCGACGGGCGCGCAGGCCAAAGCCGCGGTGGCCGCCTACGAGGCGGCGTTCGCGATGACGGTGCCCCCGCCGGTGATCGCGGCCAATCGCGCGCTGTTGATGATGTTGATCGCGACGAACTTTTTCGGTCAGAACACGCCGGCGATTATGGCCACCGAGGCGCAGTACATGGAGATGTGGGCGCAGGACGCCGCGGCGATGTACGGCTATGCCGGTGCGTCACAGACGGCGTCGACGTTCACACCGTTCATGTCTCCGCTGCCGTCTACCAACCCGGCGGGGTTGGGCGC
>DATIOT010000583.1:0-13362 GCA_035472875.1 Mycobacterium sp. | reverse complement strand
GCAAGACGCTGGTGACTGCGTTCGCGCGCATCCACGGCCACCCCGTCGGGATCGTCGCCAACAACGGTGTGCTGTTCAGCGAATCCGCGCTCAAGGGAGCACATTTCATCGAGCTGTGCGACAAGCGCAAGATCCCGCTGTTGTTTTTGCAGAACATCGCGGGCTTCATGGTCGGTCGCGATTACGAGGCCGGCGGCATCGCCAAACACGGCGCCAAGATGGTTACGGCCGTGGCCTGTGCCCGGGTGCCCAAGCTGACCGTCGTTATCGGCGGATCCTATGGTGCGGGCAACTATTCGATGTGTGGCCGGGCGTATTCGCCGCGCTTTCTGTGGATGTGGCCGAATGCGCGGATCTCGGTGATGGGCGGCGAGCAAGCGGCTTCGGTGCTGGCCACCGTGCGCGGCGAGCAGCTGGCCGCGGCAGGCAAACCCTGGTCAGCCGACGAGGAGGAGGCGTTCAAGGCGCCCATCCGGGAGCAGTACGAGGACCAGGGCAACCCGTACTACTCCACGGCCCGCCTGTGGGACGACGGCATCATCGACCCGGCCGATACGAGAACGTTTATCGGGCTCGCCCTTTCGGTGTGTGCGCACGCGCCGCTGGAACCGATCTCCTACGGCGTCTTCCGGATGTGATGACCACGATGACTGGGCTTTTCGACACCGTGCTGGTGGCCAACCGCGGCGAGATCGCGGTCCGGGTGATTCGGACCCTGCGCCGGCTGGGGATCCGGTCGGTCGCCGTCTACAGCGACCCCGACGCAGCCGCGCGCCATGTGCTGGAGGCCGACGAAGCGGTACGGCTGGGGCCTGCTGCGGCGCGCGAGAGCTACCTCGATATCGCGCACGTGCTTGATGCGGCCACACGCACCGGATCCCAGGCGATCCACCCGGGCTACGGGTTCCTATCCGAGAACGCCGATTTCGCGGCGGCCTGTGAACGCGCCGGGGTGGTGTTCCTTGGCCCGCCGGCGCGCGCGATCCAGGTGATGGGCGACAAGATCACCGCCAAGAATGCGGTCGCCGCCTTCGATGTGCCGGTGGTTCCCGGTGTAGCGCAGCCGGGGCTGACCGACGACGAGCTCGTCGCGGCCGCCGACGATGTCGGCTATCCGGTGTTGATCAAGCCGTCGGCAGGCGGCGGCGGCAAGGGCATGCGGCTGGTGGAAGACCCGGCACGGCTGCGCGAGGCGCTACTGGGCGCTCGGCGGGAGGCCGCTTCCTCCTTCGGCGACGACACGCTGTTTCTGGAGCGATTCGTGTTGCGGCCCAGGCATATCGAGGTGCAGGTCCTCGCCGATACCCACGGCAATGTGGTGCATCTGGGCGAGCGTGAGTGCAGCCTGCAGCGGCGCCACCAGAAGGTCATCGAGGAAGCGCCCTCGGCGCTGCTTGATCCCCGGACACGTGCGCGGATCGGGGCGGCGGCCTGCAACACCGCCCGCAGCGTCGATTACGTCGGCGCGGGCACGGTGGAGTTCATCGTTTCCGCCGATCGTCCCGACACGTTCTTCTTCATGGAGATGAATACCCGGCTGCAGGTGGAACATCCGGTCACCGAAGAGGTCACCGGGCTGGACTTGGTCGAATGGCAGTTGCGCGTGGCCGCCGGCGAGAAGCTGGCCTTCGCCCAGGACGACATCGAGGTGCGCGGGCACGCGATCGAGGCCCGGGTGTATGCGGAGGATCCAGCACGGGGATTTCTGCCCACCGGCGGGCGAGTGTTGCAGGTGTTCGAGCCCTCCGGCGTCGGTGTGCGGGTGGACTCGTCGTTACTGCCGGGCACGGTGGTCGGCAGCGATTACGACCCGATGCTGAGCAAGGTGATCGCATACGGCGCCGATCGCGATGAGGCTCTCGCACAACTCGACCGGGCACTGGCGCAGACCGCGGTCCTGGGCGTGCAGACCAACATCGAGTTCCTCCGTTTTCTGCTCGCCGACGAGCGCGTGCGTGCCGGCGACCTGGACACCGCGCTGCTGGACGGGCGGCTGGCCGACTTCGCGCCGCTGCCCGCGCCCGACGACGTGCTCGCCGCGGGCGGACTCTACCGTCAATGGGCTTTGGCCCGGCGCGCTCGGGGCGACCTATGGGCCGCACCGACCGGATGGCGCGTCGGCGGTGGCGCGGCGGCAGTCCGCACCTCGATGCGTACCCCGCTGCGCAGCGAGACGGTGTCGGTGTGGGGGCCGCCCGAGGCCGCCAAGGTACAGGTCGGCGATCGTGAGATCCATTCCGCGAGTGTGCAACTCGAAGGATCGCAGATGACCGCGACGCTGGACGGGCTGCGCCGCGAGTACCGGTGGGCCGAGGCCGACCGGCACCTGTGGATCGCCGACGAACGGGGGACCTGGCACCTGCGGGAGGCCGAGGAGCAAAAGATTCACCGTGCGGCGGGCGTGCGGCAGGCCGAGATTCTCAGCCCAATGCCCGGCAGCGTGATCGCCGTTCAGGTGGCCTCTGGCACCCAGGTTTCCGAGGGCGAAGTGGTGGTGGTCGTCGAGGCGATGAAGATGGAACACTCGCTGACCGCACCGGTTTCGGGACGAGTGGAGGTGCTGGTCTCCGTCGGCGACCAGGTGACAGTAGACCAAACGCTGGCCCGGGTGATCCCGGACCAAAAGAGCAAGGATTAGTGGATCATGACGACATTCATTACGGCAGGAACGTTACCCAAGGAATACCATGATCTTCGCGACACGGTTGCCGATTTTGCGCGCACCGTGGTCGCACCGGTGTCGGCCAAACACGATGAGGAGTACAGCTTCCCGTACGAAGTCGTCGCCAAGATGGGTGAGATGGGGCTGTTCGGGTTGCCGTTCCCGGAGGAGTACGGCGGCATGGGCGGCGACTACTTCGCACTGGCGCTGGCGGTCGAGGAGCTCGGCAAGGTCGACCAGTCGGTGGCGATCACCCTAGAGGCCGGGGCGAGCCTCGGCGCCATGCCGATCTACCGGTTCGGGACCGAAGAGCAGAAGGGCAAGTGGCTGCCCGACCTGTTGGCCGGCCGGGCGCTTGCCGGCTTCGGGCTCACCGAGCCGGAAGCCGGCTCGGACACCGGCGGCACCCGCACCACCGCCCGGCTCGATGATGGCGAGTGGGTCATCAACGGCACCAAGCAATTCATCACCAACTCGGGCACCGACATCACCTCGCTGGTCACTGTCACCGCGGTCACCGGAACCCGCGCGGACGGCCAGAAAGAGATCTCGACGATCGTCGTGCCTAGCGGCACACCGGGATTCACTGTCGAATCGGTCTACAACAAGGTCGGCTGGAACGCGTCGGACACCCACCCGCTGACATTCGTCGACGCACGCGTTCCGGAGGAGAATCTGCTGGGAGCCCTCGGGACCGGTTATGCGAACTTCTTGTCCATCCTGGACGAGGGCCGTATCGCGATCGCCGCGCTGGCGACCGGGGCGGCGCAGGGCTGCGTCGACGAAAGCGTCAAGTACGCCAAGGAGCGCCACTCGTTCGGCCAGCCGATCGGCTCCTATCAGGTAATTAGCTTCAAGATCGCGCGGATGGAGGCACGTGCGCATGTCGCCCGCACGGCGTACTACGAAGCGGCCGCGAAGATGTTGGCCGGCAAGCCGTTCAAGAAGGAGGCGGCGATCGCGAAGATGATCGCGTCGGAGGCGGCAATGGATAACGCCCGCGACGCGACCCAGATCCACGGCGGCTACGGCTTCATGAACGACTATCCTGTGGCGCGGCATTACCGCGACAGCAAGATCCTCGAGATCGGCGAGGGCACCACAGAGGTGCAACTGATGCTCATTGCGCGATCGCTGGGGCTTTCGTGACGGGGGAGGAGCAGGCCAGCAAGTCGGTTGTGCAGCGGGGCTTGTGGTTTGAGGAGTTCGAGATCGGCACGACATATCTGCATCGGCCGGGCCGCACCGTCACCGAGGCCGACAACGTGTTGTTCACCACGCTCACGATGAACACTCAGTCGCTGCATCTCGATGCGGCTTGGGCTGCCGAGCAGCCGGGTTTTCGGGGCGAGCGGCTGGTGAATTCGATGTTCACCCTGTCGACACTGGTCGGGTTGTCGGTTGCACAGCTGACGCTGGGCACCATCGTGGCCAACCTCGGCTTCACCGAGGTGTCGTTCCCCAAACCGGTCTTCCACGGTGACACCCTGTACGCCGAGACGATTTGCACCGGCAAGCGCGAATCAAAGAGCCGACCCGGAGAAGGCATCGTCACCCTCGAGCACACCGGGCGCAACCAGCACGGCGACGTCGTTGCGCGGGCGGTGCGCAGCACGCTGGTACAAAAGCGGCCGGTTGACGAGGAGGCGTGATGAATTTGCGCGCCGCCGGCCCCGGGTGGCTGTTCTGCCCGGCCGACCGACCCGAGCGTTTCGCGAAGGCCGCCGCCGCCGCCGACGTAGTGATTCTCGACCTCGAGGACGGCGTGGCCGAAGCGGATAAGCCTGCTGCCCGCAAGGCACTGCGGGAGACCCCGCTGGACCCCGACCGCACCGTGGTACGAATCAACGCCGCCGGCACCGATGAGCAGGCCCGCGACCTGGATGCCCTGGCCGATACCGCTTACACGACGGTGATGCTGTCCAAGACAGAATCGGCCGGACAGGTGACCGCACTCGCGCCACGTGACGTCGTCGCACTGGTGGAGACTCCACGCGGTGTGGTGTTCGCCGCCGAAATCGCCGCGGCGGAGGGCACTGTGGCGATGATGTGGGGTGCCGAGGACCTGGTTGCCACGCTGGGCGGCAGCTCCAGCCGGCAGCCCGACGGCACATATCGCGATGTTGCCCGCCACGTACGTTCGACGATCCTGCTCGCAGCGTCCGCGTTCGGCCGGATCGCGCTCGACGCCGTGCATTTGGACATCCGCGACATCGAGGGCTTGCAGGTGGAGGCCAACGATGCTGTCGCGGTGGGTTTCCACGGGACTGTCTGCATCCACCCGACCCAGATCCCGGTGGTGCGCAAGGCCTATCGCCCCAGCGAGGAGAAGGTGGACTGGGCTCGGAGGGTACTGGCGGCGGCGCAGACCGAGCGAGGCGTGTTCGCGTTCGAAGGGCAGATGGTCGACTCGCCGGTGCTCAAGCACGCGGAAATGATGCTGCGGCGGGCGGGTGAGCCCGCGTCCGGGTGACGGCTGGGATCACCCGTGGAG
Organism: Mycobacterium sp.; assembly: GCA_035472875.1. Lineage (GTDB taxonomy): Bacteria > Actinomycetota > Actinomycetes > Mycobacteriales > Mycobacteriaceae > Mycobacterium. The sequence continues at coordinate 8,206 of DATIOT010000583.1, read as the reverse complement.
CCAAGTTGTCGCGGGGACCCGCGGTGCCGGTGACGCCGTCGGACCGACCAGCGCTGGTAGGTGCGACACGTTCTCGCCTCACCTGCGATCAACGCGGTGTCTTCGCATTTGAGCGCATAATGGGAAGTGCGCCAGTGTCGCGGCGAGCGGAGCCTTTCGTGCAGCTGGCGATCGACTTCGGCTCGCAGTGGGTCCCGGCTGGGATTTTGCTGTGACCTGCCACGTCACTTGCGCCGACGCAACGGAGGGAACGCAGTTGGCTGGCGATCGGCTACCGGAAGGACGACATCTTCTAACGGCGTGACCGCTGGAGCTAGGGAGGCGGTATGGCAGAGCCATCTCAGATGCCGATGACTGTCGACCTCGAGCCGGTGCAGCTTGTCGGTGCGGATGGCACGCCGACGGCCGAACGCCGGTACAGCCGGGACCTTCCTGCGGAGACATTGTGCTGGCTCTACGAGATGATGGTGATCACCCGGGAGCTGGACACCGAGTTCGTCAACCTGCAGCGTCAGGGTGAGCTGGCGCTGTTCACACCCTGCCGCGGTCAGGAGGCGGCGCAGGTCGGTGCGGCGGCATGCCTGCGCAAAACCGACTGGCTATTTCCCCAATATCGGGAATTGGGCGTCTATCTGGTGCGCGGGATCCCACCCGGACACGTGGGTGCAGTGTGGCGCGGAACCTGGCATGGCGGCTTGGAATTCACCAAAAAATGCTGTGCCCCGATCTCGATTCCGATCGGCACCCAGACCCTGCATGCCGTCGGAGCGGCGATGGCCGCGCAACGCCTCGGCGAGGAGTCGGTGACCGTGGCCTTCCTCGGCGACGGCGCAACCAGCGAGGGCGACGTTCACGAGGCGCTGAATTTCGCGGCGGTGTTCACCACGCCGTGCGTGTTTTACGTGCAGAACAACCAGTGGGCGATCTCGGTCCCGGTATACAAACAGACCGCCGCACCTTCCATCGCACACAAGGCGATTGGTTACGGGATGCCCGGAATCCGGGTGGACGGCAACGATGTGCTGGCGTGCTACGCGGTGATGGCCGAAGCCGCCGCCCGGGCCAGGGCCGGTGGCGGCCCGACGTTGATCGAGGCGGTTACCTACCGGCTCGGCCCGCACACGACCTCCGATGACCCGAGTCGGTACCGGACGCAGGAAGAAGAGGACCGCTGGAAGGCGCTGGACCCGATTCCGCGTTACCGCACGTACCTGCAAGGCCAGGGTTTGTGGTCGGACCGTCTGGAGGAACGGGTCGCTGCCCGTTCGAAACGGATGCGGGCCGAACTGCGCGACGCGGTGTTCGATGCGCCCGACTTCGACATCGACGAAGTATTCACCACCGTGTACGCCGAAATCACGCCCGGATTGCAGACGCAGCGCCAACAGCTGCGCGCCGAACTGGCCCGGAATGACTGAGGAGGTGTGAATGACCCAGCTCGTTGACCCTCCGGCTCGCCCCGACGAAACGCTAACGGCGGCAGTGGAGAATGTCGCGCTCGGCGCTCAACCGCTGACCATGGTGCAGGCGCTCAACCGCGCGCTGCATGACGCGATGGCTGCTGACGACCGGGTCCTGGTGTTCGGCGAGGACGTCTCGGTCGAGGGTGGGGTGTTCCGGGTGACTGAGGGGCTGGCCCAAACGTTCGGCGAGGACCGCTGCTTCGACACTCCGCTAGCGGAGTCTGCCCTGATTGGGATCGCGGTTGGGCTGGCGCTGCGCGGCTTCGTGCCGGTGCCTGAGATCCAGTTCGACGGTTTCTCCTACCCGGCGTTCGATCAAGTAGTCAGCCACCTGGCGAAGTACCGTACCCGTACTCGCGGCGAGGTGAACATGCCGGTCACCGTCCGGATACGTCGTTCGGCGGTATCGGTGCGGCCGAGCATCATTCGGATTCCACCGAGTCTTACTGGGCGCACACCGCCGGCTTGAAGGTGGTGGTCCCGTCGAATCCGTCTGACGCGTATTGGCTGCTTCGGCACGCGATCGCCTGCCCAGACCCGGTGATGTACCTGGAGCCGAAGCGGCGCTATCAGGGTCGCGGCGTGGTCGACGTCAGCCGGCCCGAACCGCCCATCGGTCAGGCGATGGTGCGCCGTCCTGGCACCGACGTAACGGTCATAACCTATGGCAGCCTGGTTCGTACCGCGGTTGCCACCGCGGAAGACACGCAGCGCCAACGCGGTTGGAGCCTGGAGGTCATCGACTTGCGGTCGCTGGTCCCATTGGACTTCGACACCATCGCGGCGTCGATCCATCGGACCGGGCGTTGCGTGGTGATGCACGAGGGGCCGCGCAGCCTGGGCTATGGAGCGGGTTTGGCCGCACGCATTCAGGAAGAGATGTTCTACGAGCTAGAAGCGCCGGTGTTGCGCGCCTGCGGTTTTGACACTCCTTACCCGCCGGCGCGGTTGGAGAGATTGTGGCTGCCGGGCCCCGACCGGCTGCTGGATTGCGTTGAGCGGGCGCTGGAGCTGCCGTGAGCGCCGACGAGCGGGTGAAGTCATTCCGGGTCCCCGATCTTGGCGAGGGACTCGAAGAGGTGACGGTGTCGTGCTGGAACGTCGCCGTCGGTGACGATGTCGAGCTCAATCAGATTCTGTGTTCGGTAGAGACCGCCAAGGCCGAGGTGGAAATCCCGAGCCCGTACGCCGGCCGGATCGTCGAAACACACGGTGCCGAAGGCGATGTGCTCAAGGTGGGGGAGGTACTGGTCCGGGTCGACACGGCGCCGGTGAACGGGGAGATACGGGCGCCCAATGGGGAGGCTGCGGTGTCCACGTTGGTCGGCTACGGCGCCGACGCGGGTATCGACGCCAGCCGACGTCGCACTCGGCCGCTCGCCGCTCCTCCACTGCGCAAGCTGGCCAAAGAGCTGTCCGTTGATCTTGCATCGATCCAGCACGGTGGGGTGATCACCCGCGCCGACGTGCTTTCGGCCGCTCATGGGTCCGAGCGTGCACCCGATGTTCGACCGGTCCGCGGCGTACAGGCACGGATGGCGGAGAAAATGTCGTTGTCCCACAAAGAAATTCCAGCCGCGAAAGTCAGCGTGGACGTTGATTGCACCGAATTGCTGCGGCTGCGCGACCGATTCCGTTCGGCGCATGGGGAGATCACGCCGTTCGTGCTGACGCTGCGGATGCTGGTTATTGCGTTGAACCACAACGAGATTCTCAACTCGACTTGGGTTGATTCACCGGAAGGGCCGCAGGTACACGTCCATCGTGAGATCCACCTGGGCTTCGGCGTAGCCACCGAGCGCGGGCTGCTGGTCCCGGTGATCACCGATGCCCAAAATAAGGCGACCCGCGAACTGGCCAGCCGGACAGCCGAATTGATCACCGGTGCGCGCGAGGGCACACTGTCACCGGCCGAGTTGCGCGGCTCGACGTTCACCGTGTCGAACTTCGGTGCGCTGGGCGCAGACGACGGCGTGCCGGTGATCAACCATCCCGAGGCCGCCATCCTGGGTATGGGAGCGATCAAGCCGCGCCCGGTGGCCGTCGACGACGAGGTCGTGGTGCGTCCGGCGATGACGCTGACATGCGTGTTTGACCACCGCGTCGCCGACGGTGCCCAGGTGGCCCGGTTCGTCTGCGAGTTAAGAGATCTGATCGAGTCGCCGCAGACCGCGCTGTTGGACTTGTAGCGGGGGGCGTGCAGCCGACTACCTGCGTCGCGCTGCGGCCAACCGAGCGGCGAACTCCGGCGACTGGATGGAGTTGGCCTGCGGCCCCAATTCGGTGTGCATCGCGTGTTCGTGTTGCTCGTTGTCTAACGATCCGGGGCTGGCCGTGGCGCGCATCGTGGCCTTGGTTGCCAGGACCACTTCGCGTGGTGCGGCCGCCGGTCCTGAAGCCAGCTCCCCCGCGGCGGCGACGGGGTCGTCGGCAACGCTGAGCGCCAGCCCGTGCCGCACGGCGGATTCGGCGTCGAAGCGCATGCCGAACAACAGGGCCGCGCGGGCGACCTGCGGGCCCACCGCTCGCTGCAGCATCCAAGTCGCGCCCCCGCCGGGATGCAGTCCGAGCTTCTGGAACCGGGCGTCGAACAATGCGGCCGGCCCGGCTATGCGCACATCGGCGGCCAGCGCCAAATTCAGCCCCGCTCCGACAGCCGCCCCGTTGACCGCGGCGATGGTTGGCAGCTTGCAATTGCCCACGGCCATGAAGCCGTCGTAGATCCGCATCAGCCCCGACTCCGCCGCTCCGTCGCCCGCAGCGCCCAGCGCGCTGAGGTCGGCGCCCGCGCAGAACGCTTTGCCCGCCCCGGTGACCACCACGGCGTGCACGCCGGGATCGGCTTCGGCCTGCTCCACGGCGGCGCGCAGCAGCGCCGACATCTCGGCCGTGAACGCGTTACGCCGGTCGGGGTCGTTGACGGTTATGAGTGCGACGTGATTGTCGACGCTGAACAACACGAGGTCGGATTGGGCCATTGAGTGCCTCCGTTTCAAGGGTCCCGCCTACTGGGCAGTTGGTTCTGGTCTGGTCACCCGAAAGACTTCGATTTCTTCCGGCAGGCCCTTGAGATGATGGCCCCCAAGACTCTCGAAGCTCAAACCCGACCCCGCTGCGTGGGGTATGGCACCGGCGAGTAGTCCCGAATCCACTCACGCCACTCAGGACACTTTGTGCCACACAAGCCTCATGAGTGCCCCCGGCACGACTCGAACGTGCGACCTAGGGATTAGAAGAGCCTGCAAGCCCGTCTGGTTGAGGCACCGAAAGGGCATCTGTGCTGGCCATATAGCGCCATCGGACGCCAGGCGAAACCACGGCGTGTCGGGGATTCACCGACCAAGCACCGACCATAGGAAGGCGTTGGCCATCTCGTTCTGGAGCTGCTCGGTGGCGGGGTCCGGTCTGACGGCGAGGCGACGAACCGCGCTGTGCTTTACACCGCCTTTCGACGCGATGCCGACATGCCGCACCCCGATTTATATCAGCAGTCGCCCATAAAATGCGCCAGCGCGTCGCGGCATTGCCGGCGACGTCGCCGAGAGCGAGGTACAGGCACATTGCCGATGGATAACAGCGGTTATCCATGAATTCGTAATTACACTGCAATCTCACTCGTGACGACTGGCGTAACGAACTCCGGTCGACGCAACCCAGACAATCCGTCGACGAGCTCGCGGAATCTTCGCCAGTCGTTTGGCGTCGTCGTTGATATGGGTGCTTTATGGCCCAACGACGACCACCGTCCGTGCTCACCAGCTGCACTTGTCGCGGTTGACAACCTAGGGCCCCAATATCGGCATTTGTGATTGAGCTGATGAGTGAGATGTAGGTTCCAGTTTTCTGTGGCGGATTCCGATTTGAAATGGCGGAAGATGGCGGATCCGCCAACAAGACCGGATTTCAAAAGGACGTCCAGCACTGAAGGCTGACACGATCCGGCGCTTGAGTGTCTTGAAACAGGCGAGTTACGAGAGTCTCGAAAGTCAGTCGCGGTTTGCTGGCCCGTAGTGGGCTCGGTGTGACATCCTGTGCGGGTGTCCGCAGGGGGCCCGCCTTCTGGGGTGGTGACGTTTCTATTCACCGATGTAGAGGGTTCTACCCGTCGGTGGGAAGCCGACGCGGATGCGATGCAGAGCGCCCTTGCTGACCATGATGCGGTTTTGCGCGGGGCGATCGAGACCCACGGGGGCTGGTTGTTCAAGCACACGGGCGATGGGATGTGCGCGGCGTTCGCATCTCCGAGGTCTGCGGTGGACGCGGCGGTGGCCGGGCAGCAGGCGTTGGAGTTGCCGGTGCGGATGGGGTTGGCCACCGGCGAGGCCGAACTGCGCGACGGTGATTACTTTGGTGCGGTGCTCAACCGGGCGGCGAGGGTGATGGCTGCCGGTCACGGTGGTCAGATCCTTCTGGCCGATTCGACCGCGGTTCTGCTGAGTGGAGTCGATCTTGTGGATCTGGGGCCGCGACGGTTGCGGGATGTACCAATGCCGGTCGGGGTGTTTCAAGTCCGAGCGCCAGGACTACGCACGGAGTTCCCGCCGCTTAGGGCATTGGATACAACGCCGGGAAATCTGCGGCCTGCGACCACCAGCTTGATCGGACGCGAGTCCGAACTCGACGATTTGCAAGCGGCGCTCAAAGCGCATCGTTTGGTGACGCTCACGGGCGTAGGTGGGGTCGGCAAGACCCGACTCGCGTTAGAAGTCGCGTCACGGCTCGCGGACGAGTTTCCTGACGGCGTTTGGTTTTTCGAGTTGGCAGCGGTGACTGATCCGGCGGCTGTGCCCGATGCGGTGGCGGCGGTGCTGGGCATCACCCAGCAACCGGGTAAGACCGTCAGTGAGTCGGTGTCCGCTGCGTTGGAGGGCCGGGTCCGGCTGTTGGTGTTCGACAATTGCGAGCACGTTCTCGCCGCCGCCGCCGACCTGATCGAAGCGATACTCGCACACTCGGCGACTGTACGAATCCTCGCCACCAGCCGCGAGGGACTCGGAGTCCGAGACGAGCAGGTTCGGCCGGTGCGCTCTCTGGACGCGGCAGCGGGAATCGACTCTGCGGCAGTGAGCCTGTTCGTCGAACGCGCTCGAGGCATTGCACCGGGCTTCTCGATGGTCGACGGCGATGAAGCCGCCGCGGTCACCGAGATTTGTCAGCGCCTGGATGGGATTCCATTGGCCATCGAACTGGCTGCCTCCCGGATGGCGTCGATGACCGCTAGTGAAATGCGTGATCGTCTTGATCACCGGTTCAGGCTGCTGGTCGGCTCGCGGCGCGGCCTGGAACGCCACCACACGCTGCGGCATGCGGTCGCCTGGTCCTACGACCTTCTCGACGCCACCGAAAAGACAGTGCTGGAACGCTGTTCGGTGTTCGCGGGCGGATTTGACCTCCAAAGCGCCTGCGCGATAGCCGGATCAGATGACCGCGACGAGTACGCCATCCTCGAGGTGCTCGACGCTCTGGTGCGCAAGTCGCTCCTGCTCGCCGTGCGGTCAGGCGGGCGGACCCGGTATTCGATGCTAGTGGTGTGTCCTGCAATAAAGTGGCTATAGGTTCGGTATGATTTCGGCATGAGACAGCTCGTGCCTGCGTTGGAGATGTCGGCAGGACAACGTGAGGTGCTTGAGTCGTTGGCTCGGTCGCAGTCGGGTGCTCATCGGGAGGTGGTGCGGGCGAAGGCGCTGCTGATGGCTGCTGATGGTGTGGCCAACACTGCGATCGCTTCGTCGTTGTCGGTGTCGCCGGCGTCGGTGAAGAGTTGGCGTTACCGGTTCACCGAAGAGGGCTTGGCGAAGTTGGGTCAGGTTCGCAAGGGCCGTGGCCGCAAGCCGTCGATCCCGCAATCCAAGATCGATGAGATCGTCGATTTGACACAGAACTACCGACCGAAGGGTGAAACCCATTGGAGCTGTCGGACGATGGCTGCTGCGGCAGGGGTGTCGAAGTCGACGGTGCAGCTGGTGTGGCGCGCGCGGGGGCTGAAACCGCATCGGGTCGCGACGTTCAAACTGTCCAACGATCCGCGTTTCGAGGAGAAACTGGTCGATGTCGTCGGGCTGTACATGAACCCGCCCGAGAAGGCGATTGTGTTATGCGCGGACGAGAAGTCCTCAGTGCAGGCACTGGACCGCACCCAGGCGTCGCTGCCGATGGTCAAGGGGCGTGGCGAAACGATGACCCACGACTACAAGCGGCACGGCACCACCACCCTGTTCGCTGCACTAAACGTGTTAACCGGCACGGTGATCGGGCAATGCATGCCGCGCCACCGGCATCAGGAGTGGTTGAGGTTCCTCAAGACCATCGACCGCGAGGTGCCCACAGACCTGGCGATCCACCTAATCTGCGACAACTACGCCACCCACAAACACGACGACGTCGGCACGTGGCTAGACAACCATCCTCGGTTCCACCTGCATTTCACCCCGACCTCCTCATCCTGGTTGAATCTGGTGGAACGCTGGTTCCGCGAGCTGACCGACAAAGCATTGCGGCGCGGGGCATTTCATTCCGTTCCCGACCTGATCGCCTCGATCCAGGAATACATCGACTCACACAACGACACCCCCCGACCCTATGTATGGACAGCGACCGCAGAATCCATCCTCGCCAAAGTCGCCCGCGGACGCATCGCCCTCGAAAAAGTCAGCTAAATCCAGGACACACCACTAGTAGCCAGCTAACGCGACCGCTATACGCTTGGCGAGTGAAGTCTGCCTTCGTAACCGGGGCTGCGACCG
>DATIOT010000582.1:0-6875 GCA_035472875.1 Mycobacterium sp. | reverse complement strand
AGATATTCGTGGCGATTGACGCGGCGATCTTCCGCGAGTGCGCTGGCATAAGCGCCGATCTCCATCGAAACCTGAATGAACACCTCGGGATCAGTTGTCAGATCAGGATCGCCCACACCCAAAATCACGTTCGTCCAGTGGAATACCCGCTGATGGTCCTCCTCGGGGATCCCCATCATGTCGCAGATGACCTGCAACGGCAGCGGTCCGGCGAGCTCGCTCACCAGTTCGGCTTCCCCGTTGGGATGATTGCCGATCATCGATGCGACCAGCCGGTGGGCCCGTTCCCGCACCGACGTCTCGATGCGAGCCACCACCTTCGGGGTGAACGCCCTGCTAACAATCGAACGCAACCGCTGATGTCGCGGATCGTCGAGCACGATCATCGAGCCGAAGTATTCGGCTACCTCTGGGTTCTGATCATTGATGGTGATGCCGGGATTGGAGCTGAAGATGTCCGGATGACGGCTGGCGTAGTGAACGTCGTCGAGCTTGGTGAGCGCCCAATGCCCCCCGCCCGCCGGGAATCCGGGCAGTTCGATCGCGGGCCAGAACGAGATTGGCGCCTCCCGTCGCAAGGTGGCGAACGCGCCGTCGCGAATGTCGTCGTCGAGCCCCCACCAGTCGAGCGAGTCGAGACGGATATCGGCAAGTGGAACTTCAGCCGGTGGTGTCCCGTTCGGTCGCGTCGCAATACCCGTCTTGAGGCCCACCTAATTCCTCCTTCGGCCTTGAAGAGGTAACACTGGCGAGCTTAAACCGTTGTCAGTGCGTACATACGGTTCTGGCGGGCGCTCCCGTCGTTGCCGTCGCATTGCTCACCACATTGCCGTCGACCAGAATTTTGCAGGAGATAGGCGCCGGTCCCTGGGCGCTGATGACGAATACTTGGCCCCCGAAGCCGGTGAATTGCGTCGACCATGGCAGCGGCGCATTGATCGCACGCTGCTGACCGGTGTCGGTCTGGTAGTAGATGAATTCGGCGACGGCGGGGCCGTTCACCTCGTAGCGGATCTGTGGGTTGTCATTCGACGCGTTCGCCACACCGCACATGTTCGCGAATCCGATACCGATAGCGAACAACATCGACGGTCCTCTGAGGTGCTTCGTCATGGATGTCATCGTGTCATCACGCCCGACGGTACGGAAGTGCTTTCTACCTAGGCGTTCGGCGCTCGGTGTACTGATTCCACGGTGTAGAGGTGCGGTTCGAAGCTGGTCGCGATGGCGGCGCAGCGGCCCATGTGTTCGCGGGCGCCCGGGTCGTCGAACATGGCTTGGTATGCCTCGGCGCTTTGCCACTGCGCGTAGTTGACGACACGGGTGCCATCGGTGCTGACATGGATGTTGGCCGAGATGAAGCCGGGGACGAACTGCATCTTCTCTTCGGTGGTGGTTCGAAGCAGTTCGGCCAGTTCTGACGCCCGTTCGGGTGCCACGGTGAAGACGTTGATCAGCGTGGCGAGCGGAGCGTGCTCTTGGATCGTGGTCATCGCAAGACCTCCCATATTGTCAGGAACCTTACATATACAGCATAACGCAATGTAAAGTTCCTGTCATGCCTCAATCTCAGACCGAGCAGGGCGCGGGGTATCTGGTGAAGCGGGTTCAGCAGGCGTTGCGACGCCGCTGCGACGCCGCGCTGAAACCGACCGGGCTGTCGATGGCGCAATACGCGCTGCTGCGCGCGCTGCACGATCATCCCGACGCGTCGGCATCCGAACTGGCCCGGCTGTGCTTCGTCACCCGTCAGTCGCTGCGTGACGTTTTGAGCGGACTGTCCACCGCGGGCCTGGTTGCTTTGTCGGGTGCGCAGGGACGGGGTCGTGCCCGCGCGCTGCAACTGACGTCGCTTGGGCTGCGGCGCCTCAAGGATAGTCACGCCGCGGTCGAAGGCGTCGAAGCTGAAATGCTGCACGGGATCACATCCGCGGCGCGCAACGAACTCGTCACACTGCTTATTCGCTGCGCCGAAAACCTCGAAGCCCTGCCGGACGCCTGACGGCCGAGGCGACCGGATGCCGGGTTAGATGCGGCTGAGCGCCACGCTTAGTGTGAGTCCCGAGAGCGGGGCCTGCTGATCGGAAGGTGAGTATGTCGGAACGCGGCACAAAGCGGGTAGTGGTTTGGGGCACTGGCTTCGTCGGCAAGATGGTGATCGCCGAGATCGTCAAGCATCCGCTGTTTGAGTTGGTGGGCGTCGGCGTCAGCAATCCGGACAAGGTTGGGCGCGATGTCGGCGACATCTGCGGGCTGCCCGAGCCGGTGGGCATCACCGCCACCGACGACGTCGACGCCCTGATCGCGCTCGAACCCGACGCGTTGGTGCACTACGGCCCGACCGCAATGCACGCCAAGGACAACATCTCACTGATCACCCGCTTCCTGCGGGCCGGCATCGACGTGTGCTCGACCGCGATGACTCCGTGGGTCTGGCCGACGATGCACCTCAACCCACCGAACTGGATTACGCCCATCACCGAAGCTTGCGAGCTGGGCGAGTCGTCCTGCTTCACCACTGGCATCGACCCGGGATTCGCCAACGACCTGTTTCCCATGACGCTGATGGGCTTGTGCTCGGAGGTGCGCCGGGTCCGGGCTTCGGAGCTGCTGGACTACACCAACTACGAAGGCGACTACGAGACCGAGATGGGCATCGGTCGCGAGCCGGAATTCAGCCCGATCCTGGAAAACCGCGACGTGTTGATCTTCGCGTGGGGCGCCACCGTCCCGATGATCGCGCACGCCGCCGGCATCATGCTCGACGAGATCACCACCACCTGGGACAAGTGGGTGACCCCGACAGAGCGCAACACCGTGAAGGGCGTCATCAAGCCCGGGCATGTTGCCGCCGTCCGATTCACCATCAACGGGATCTACCAGGGCGAGACGCGTATCCAACTCGAGCACGTCAACCGCATCGGGCACGACGCCGCGCCCGACTGGCCGTCCGGCCATGATGATGACGTCTACCGGGTGGACATCGAGGGGACCCCGAGCATCTTTCAGGAAACCGCGTTCCGGTTCACCGATGGCTCAGGCCGAGACCCGGCCACGGCCGGGTGCCTGGCTACCGGGATGCGTGCCCTCAACGCTGTTCCGGCGGTCAACGACTTGCCGCCGGGATGGGTCACCCCGCTCGACCTCCCGCTGATCGCGGGCGCCGGAAACATCCGGTGACGGGGTCGCACAGCTTTGGCCATGTCATTACACAGCGCACGCATAGCAGACGCTGAGATTGGCTATACGTTTTAGCGGCAAAATCTAGAGTCGGGCGGGATGCGGGCGCGCCGTGCGGGATGCGGGCGCGGCGTGCCGCCGAACACGGGGATTGGACGAATGGCCGATGGAGCTGGGCCCGCGCTGGGCTTGTCGGTTGGTGCCACCAACCTGGCGGCCGTCACCGCCGACCATGCCATTACCCGCAAGCCCGTCCTGACCCTGTATCGCCAACGCCCGCCCGAGGTTGGCGTACCGTCGGAAAACCCCAGGCTGGACGAGCCGGGCCTGGTGATCACCGACTTCGTCGACCGGGTCGGAGACCCGGTCGGAATCGTGGCCGCCGACGGCTCCATGCATCGCAGCGAGGCATTGGTCGCCGGCGGGTTGCGTGCGCTGGCTAACGCCGCCACGGGCGGGCGCGCCATGCCCGAAAACGTCGCGGTGACCTATCCCGCACACTGGGGATCCCAGGCGGTCGACGCGTTGGGTTCCGTGTTGAGCCGGGTGTCCGAATGGTCGAAGCTTGCGCGACCGCTGACGCTGATCCCCGATGCCGCGGCGACCTTATTCGCCGTGCGGGCCAACCCGGGCATACCGGCACGGGGGACCGTTGTGGTGTGCGATTTCGGCGGCAGCGGTACCAACATCACGTTGATGGACGCCGCTGGCGATTATCACCCCCTGGCCGCGCCGGTGCGGCACCACGACTTCTCCGGCGACCAGATCGATCAGGCGCTGTTGACCGCCGTTATGGCCAACATGCCGAGCACGGGTTCATTCGACCCGCCCGGCACTTCGGCGATCGGCTCGCTGAGCCGACTGCGGACCGGCTGCCGAAGCGCCAAGGAGCAGCTCTCGTCGAGCACCGTGACCACGCTGACCGACGAGTTACCGGGGGTGCGCGGCGATATCCGGATCACCAGGGATGAACTTGACGACGCGATCCGTGATTCGCTCAACAACTTCGTCGCGGTCTTGGATGAAACCTTGGCGCGCAACGGAATCCGTGATCTGATCGCGGTGGTTTCGGTGGGCGGTGGGGCGAACATCCCCGCGGTCACCACCATGCTGTCGGGACATCTTCGGGTCCCGGTCGTCACGACGCCGCGTCCGCATCTGACGGCAGCCATCGGCGGTGCATTGCGGGCGGCGCGCGGTCCAGGCGATACCAGTGCAACCATGTTGACCCCGGCCGCACCGCAAACGACGCTGGCGCCGGAGGCGGAGAACGCCGGGAAGATCGAAGCGCCTTTATCGGCGACGCCGTACCCGTTTGGGCACAGCCACTAAGCAATTCGCTCAGCGCTTCTTGCCCTTTTCGCCTTTGTTCTCCGCGGCTGCGGCTTCCCTCAGCTCCTCGTTCCAGGCTTTGTCCTTCTCGATCTGCTCTTTCTGGGCTTTGTCGTCCGACCCTTTGTTGTCCGAGCCGACGCGGTTGTCGTCCGAGCCGACGTCGTCGGTGGTCCCCTTGGGGTTGCCGTCCTCGTCCAGCCAATCGTTGACAGCCGTACCCGAGACCTTTCCGCCGGTACCGGGCAGCACCAAGGTGGGCCGGTCTTCGTAGGCCGTCATCATTTCGGCGGCTTTTTGTTTTTGTTCCTCGTCCGGCTCTGGCTTTTCAGTTGTTTGCTGATCCTCGTCGGACTGTTGAACCTTGTCCTGATCAGCTGCTTTGTCGTCCTGCACGCTCATGCGTTTACCCCTTGGAGTTGCAATTTCGACCCGTGCCCTTGCTGAGGGTTACCCGTTGCAGCGTTGTGTCGAAACTCTCATCAGTGCGATCGTTCGTGCTTGACCAGCACGGGTGAGGCGAGTGGAATCCGCATCGGCTCGGGCGCGCTTGACAAACCTCCCCGAGTGATGGCTTCTAGCAGCGGCCGCTCGTGGGTCGTTGACGCCGCCGTAAAAGCGCGCCCGGCAGAGTGCGAGCGGCCGCGCAGCCTAACGAAAAGCCCTGTGCCAGTTGTCAGTTCGGCGTGGGATAACTGACGCCAGTGAGTTGTTCGGAAAGCTCCCACAGTCGCCGGCTGTCTGCGTCGTTTTGGGCATTTGCCGGCACCTTGGCCGGTTTCACACCACCGCCGGCCAACTCATAGAAGCCACGGGGGCCGTAGAACGTGCCGCCCTCGGCGTGCGGCGCGGCGGCCGCGTAGAGGGCGGGCAGGATCCCTTCGTCGATCTCTTGCCAGAGGAACGGTGTGAAACGCCATGACGTCTTGTACAAGCGCTCCATCAGCGCCGGCCTTTGCCGACCGTGCGAGGGTCCCGCGATCTGCAGGTTGGTCTTGGTCAATCCCGGGTGCGCGGCATTGGACGTGATGCCCCAACCGGCCGCGCGGCTGCGCTTGTCCAGCTCGCGGGCGAACATCAACACCGCCAGCTTCGACTGGCCGTAGGCCGACATGGAGGCATAGGACTTCTCGAATTGCGGGTCGTCGAAGTGGATTTTGCCGCTTTGGCGAGCCGCGAGGCTGCTCAGCGAGACGACCCGCGCGCCGTCGGCGGCGCGCAGCAGCGGCAGCAGATGCCCGGTCAGCGCGAAGTGCCCGAGATGGTTACTGCCGAACTGCAATTCGAAGCCCTCGGCGGTGGTATCGCGCTCCGGCGGCGTCATGACCCCGGCGTTGTTGATCAGAATGTTGATCGGGCGGCCCTCGGCGTTGAGTTGTTCGCCCAGCGCGGCGACGGAGGCCAGCGACGACAGGTCGAGGGACTTGATGCTCAGCTTGGCGTCGGGAACCGTGGTCCGGATTTCCTCTATCGCCTTTCCCCCCTTGGCGTGATTGCGGATCGCCATGACGACATCGGCGCCGGCCGCCGATAGCCGCCGCGCCAGCCCAAATCCCAGACCGCTGTTGGCTCCGGTGATGATTACCAGCTTTCCCGACAGGTCGGGCACGGTGGCGACGAGATCGTTGGCCATGCGTATCACTCCTTCTTCGGTATGAGCTCCGTCTTAGTGTGCTCTTTGTGTCGCCGTCAGCGAACCCGAGCGGCATTCTGATCTGCATGGCTCCGGCCTGTCGACGGCGCATCGCTGGCTGGGCGGCCGCATTGGTCGTCGGCGCGCTACCCGCGCTCGCTTTTCCCGCGCCGTCGTGGTGGTGGCTGGCCTGGTTCGGCGTTGTCCCGCTGCTGTTGGTGGTGCGATCGGCGCCGGCGCCATGGGAGGCGTCCGTGCGCGCTTGGTGGGGTCTCGGCGGGTTTGTGCTCACCAACCAGTATTGGCTGGTGACCAGCATTGGTCCGCTGCTGGTGGTGTTGGCCATCGGGCTCGGCGCGCTATGGCTGCCGTGGGGGTGGTTCGTGCATCGGCTGTTGTCGACGCCCACCACCATCGGGCGGACGGTTGCCGCAATTTTCGTGTTGCCCGCCGCGTGGGTGGCAGCCGAGGTGGTGCGGTCGTGGCCCTGGCTGGGTGGTCCGTGGGCGTCGCTGGGTGCGTCGCAATCCAACCAGCCCGTCACGCTGGCGTCGGCGTCATTGGGCGGGGTGTGGCTGACGAGTTTCCTTCTGGTTGCTGCCAACACCGCTCTTGCCGGCGTCATCGTGCACCGGGAGGTGTCGGGTCGACTCGCCGCGTTGGCGGGCGCGTTGGCATGCGCGGCGCTGGGCCCGGCCTGGTATTTGCTGGGGCCGGCGCCGGCTGGGGG
>DATIOT010000581.1:0-3780 GCA_035472875.1 Mycobacterium sp. | reverse complement strand
GTCCGGCGCTGGACCGACTAAATCGTAAGCAGGCGATATAGCCCGATTAGGCCCACCACCACGATCGTGGAGCGCAATGCAGTTGGCGACAGCCGACGCCCGTAACGCGCACCGAGCCATCCCCCGATCAACGAACCAGCCGCGATGATCCCGGCAACCGGCCAGCTGATCCGGTCGAAGGCGACCAACGTATAGCCAACCGCCGCAACAATATTTACCACCAGTGTCAGGAGGTTCTTGGCCGCATTCATACGTTGCACCGACTCCGGCAGTAATGCGCCCATCACGCCGACCAGCAGGATTCCCTGCGCGGCGGTGAAGTATCCGCCGTAGACGCCGATGGCAAACGTACCGAGCACCAGCACGGCCTTTCGTGCCGGTGTGATGTGTTCGGCCGACCGTCCCGCCTCCTCGGCACGCCGGCGTGCCCACGACTGAATCCGCGGTCCGATCACCACCAGTACCAAGGCCAGTACCAACAGCACAGGCACGATCCGGATGAACACTTTTTCGGGCAGATGCAGGAGCAAAAAGGCGCCCAGCGCGGCGCCGGCCAGCGACGCCGGGATCTGCCACCGCAATCGATTCCACTGACCGCGCAGCTCGGCGCGATAACCCCAGGTGCCCGATACGCTGCCCGCCACCAAACCGACCGCGTTCGACATGGTGGACGTAACCGGCGGATAGCCGAGGGCGACGAGCGTCGGGAACGTGATCAGGGTGCCCGATCCGACAAGTGCATTGATTACGCCGGCGGCGAACCCGGCCAGGCCGATCAAAACGATGTGGGAAGGCAACACTACCGACAACATTAGTCTGCCGTCGCATTGCGCCAAAAACCGCGCGGCTGACTGCCTTACCGTCAGGCGGGAGGCGCTTCGGGGCCGCGATCTACGCCCGTACGCAGCTTGACCGACGCCGAGTACGCAAGAGTGCGGAACCGAAGCACAGGGTCGTCGGAGGGTTCAATGCCGTCGGTCACCCTCATCGGGTCGAACACGACAATGTCGTCGCCGTGCTCACGCTCGGTGTCCAGACCGGTGATCTCGAGGGTGCCGACGGTGACCGTGTCGGTGCTCTGCCAGGGCGCCGACGGATCCACCGTCGAGTCCCTCGGTCCGGCGATCTGAACACGAAAGTCAAACCGGACCGGCCCGCTCGCGAGGCGGGTATTCAGCTCCTCGGTGAGAAAGTCCGGGCTCGCGCCCTGGGCAGCCGAACCCGAAAGATATTCCTCGCCCGCCGCCGGGACCAGGTGATAGCGAACGAATCTGGTGCCGCCGTCGGTGCCGATCCAGCGGAAGGCGTGCAACCCGTGGTATTCGATGGTCCCGTAGCTTGCCGGAACCTTGTTGGCGTCGCGCAGCACTGGCAAGGCGCCGAGCAACCGTGGATGGGTTAGGAAGTATCGGGCCATGCGCAGCGGCGTAGTCAGGCCGGGCCGCATCGACTTCAGCAGATCGATGAATCCATCCGGGGTGCTCGAGACGAACAGCCGCGCAGTCTGCGTCGACACGTCAGTGGTAGAGCCGTCGGGCAGGGTGAACTTCACCGCCATCCCGCGCACCCCTGACGAACCGTCACGCTGCGCCGGGTTTCCTGATCCGTTGGAGAACCGGATCAGCGCCGGAACCGTCGAGCTGTCAAGGTGCTTTGCGCGCGAAAGCACGGCCGCCTCGGGGGTCGCGGTAAAGGTGCCGCGATATAGCGTGCCTTTCGCGTGCAAGGCCCGGCAGCCCGGCTGCGCTCCCCCGGTGCCTCGGATCGCTTCGATTGCGTCGTCAGGAGAGACTGAACCGTCCATGGGCGAATCCTAAAGGCATTACTCGGGAAAGCCGAAGAGTTTAACTACACCGTGATCGCGGCCTGCGGTGTAGCCACCGTCGACGGCAATGGCCTGTCCGCTGACGAAGGAGGCGTCGGGCGACAGTAGGAAGGCCGCCATGGCCGCAACCTCCTCCGGCCGGCCGAGCCGTTGCAGAGCATGCTCGGTGGTGATGGAGGCCAGCGGACCTTCCATCCCCGGCAGGCCCAAGACACTCTGGGCCATTGGCGTTTCGATGAAGCCGGGGCAGATCGCGTTTGCCCGGATGCCGCTAGGTCCGTAGTCGAGCGCAATGTTCTTGGTGAGCAACACGACTCCACCCTTGGCGGCGTTGTACGAGCTGCCGCCTGCCGTGCCTTCCAAGCCCTCGATGCTGGCAACAGTCAGGATCGAGCCTCGTTCACCGTCGACCCGTTCTTGCGCGATCATCCGAGCCAGTGCCGCCTTGGCTACCAGGAATGTACCGGTGAGGTTGATTCCGATCACCCGGTCCCATTCCGCCCGGTCAAGCAAATGGACCGGGCCGCCCCCGGCGACACCGGCGGCGTGGAAGACCCCATCCAGGCGGTCGGGCACAGCGGCCAGCACAGCCGCGATCGCGGCTTCGTCGGTCACGTCGGCCGTCAAGAACCTGAACTCGGGGCCGAGGTCGGGCGGGGAGGCCAAGTCGGCGCCGACGACGGTGCCCCCTTCGGCCAGCAGGCGCCGCGCGGTGGCCAGCCCGATGCCCGAAGCCGCGCCCGTCACGACAAACGTGCGAGAGCGGGCACGATCAGCGTTCACCATGTCTGGGTTCCTTTGTCATAGGTTCGCCGCAGCAATGTTGACACACCGCCGAGGCAAGCTGAGGCGGCCAACCCTTCAGCTTGATAAGCGCGATGTATCAGGCCATCCCAGCCCACTCTTGGACACCCTTGCGCCGCGGGCGGACCATAAAACCAACGCGCGAATTACCCAACTGCCCGAACCTGCATCAGGAGCCACGATGTTGCCACCGCCGACGCACGCTCCCCCTCCGGTGCATTACCCCGGCAGCGGGGTACGGGCCGGGCACCGTCTGGGGCCGATCGGCATCGCCGCCATCGTCGTCATGGTCATCCTCACCACCGCCGTGACTGCGGCGATCGTCCAGACCGGCACCGCCAACGGACCCAAACCGCCGTCGATGCTGCCCCGTGTTGTGGCGCTCACTTCGGCCGACCCGATCGACATCGCGCAGAGCATCTCGATCACCCCCGCGCCCGGCTGGACGCTCGGAAACCGGGGTCCGAACTGGGTGGCGCTAAACAACGCCGACACCAGTGCGCAGATGCGAGTAACAGTCAAACCAGCTGGCGGGACAGATGTCGTCGCCGTGCTGCAGGCCGATATCAATCAGTTGACCAGCGCGGCATCGGCCATTTTGAGCAACGTGAAGAACTTGACCGCGCCCGAAGCGAAAACGCTGCAAAGCGCCAACTTTCAGCAGGAAGCCTCCATCGACTACACCGCCGATGTGTTAGCACAACAGGGCACAATTCCGGTTATCGGCACATTCAGTGAGCTGCTCAACACCTCGAACGGTCAGTCGGCCTTCATCGACTTCAGGCAAGACAGCAACGCGACGACTCAAGCTGCCGGCGACGGCGGAATGATGATTGATTCCATGCTCTGATTGCCAAGGCCGCCAGAGCTAGTCGAGGTGTTCCTCGCGTCCGGGGACCGAGGCATCAAACGCGTTGAGGGCAACGCCGACCATCGAGAAGCATCCGACCAGGAAGACGATCTCGGCGAGGGCCTGCTCCCCAAATGCCTTGAGCACCGCCTGGTAAGTCGTCTCGGGCAGCGGCGCGCCGCGATTCAGCGCCGCCGCCACGTCACCTCGTCTGGTGATGGGGTCACACTCGTCGTTTTCGCACGCTCGCCGACCGACTTCCACCAGGTCAGTACCTTAAGAACCCGGAGTTCCTAAGCAG
>DATIOT010000580.1:0-4521 GCA_035472875.1 Mycobacterium sp. | reverse complement strand
GTGCTACTCGCCAGGTTCGCGCAGTGGTGGGTGGCCGTGGAACGGTCAGCGGATCTCGTCCGGATAAGCGGGGCGGCAACGGCCAGCAATGAAGGCACGGCCAGCTCGGCGGTCAACGTGCAGATCGAGCGGCTGTGCGGAACCAATACGCCTGCTGCGTTAAGGCCAGTCACGCTGGACGCGGATGCCATGCGTGGCGCCGCGACCAGTCAGGAGTCACTACACGCATTCTTGACCCGGCACGGTCTGGAGCCCGATCAGTTGCACATGCTCAAACTGGCCACCGACCCCGTCCGCTCAGCCCAAGCCTCGATTGTCGCGATCCAGTCCGGGGTGGACACGGGCCGACCCACACGGACCTACATCGAACAGGGCGCGGTGACTATCATCGACACGCCCGAAGGACGGCTGGTTGTCGAACAAGTCTGCACCGCGGGTAAGAACTGGATGATCGTCGCCCCGGGAACTAAGAGCCACATCGCTTCTGCGATCAGCCACTTGGTGCGGCGCCTGCCAGCCGACCAGGAATGGTATTCCTACCGAAAAGTTGTGTAGTCGAGAGGTATCGCGTACATGGGAGCATTGGCATCGTGACAAATCCGTGGACGGCTTCGTCCAATTCTTCAGAGCAGGGCGGACCGACTCGGGGAGAAGCGCCTACCGCTCGCTACCAAAATCAGGATTCGGTATCGGGAACATTACGCATCTCCGATATGGTCGCGCCCCGCAAAATCCCGCCGGGTGGAGGTTGGCGAAAATTCATCTACCGGGCGTCTTTCAATACCATTAACTTTGGTGAATCGCCTGCCGAAAGACATTATCGGCAATTACAGGAGCGGATCCGGCGCCATATCCGCAAGCAGTATGTCATCGGCGTGGTCTCGGGAAAGGGCGGAGTCGGAAAGACCACGATGACAGCCTGCATCGGCGCGGTGTTCCGAGAATGCCGGCCCGAAAACGTGGTGGCTATCGACGCGGCTCCAGGCTTCGGAACGTTGGCCGGGCGGATCGACGAAAGCCCGCCCGGCGATTACGCAGCCGTCCTCAACGATACTGACGTCCAGGGCTACGCGGATATCCGAGAGCACTTGGGGCAGAACAGCATCGGCCTTGATGTGCTAGCTGGCAATCGAGCGTCGGACCAGCCGCGGCCACTGGTTGCTTCGATGTTCACCGGAGTGCTGGCGCGACTGCGCCGCACACACACCGTCATCGTGGTTGACACCTCCGATGACCTGGAACACCCGGTGATGAAGGCGGTGCTCGACACGTGCGACACGCTGGTTTTCGTGTCAGGTCTGACGGCCGATACTTCGCTGCCGGTAACCCGCGCGATCGACCTACTGCGGTCGATGGGTTATCACGAAATGGTGTCCCGTAGCATGGTCATCCTGAACGACAGCCGCGACAAATATGACCCGGAGGCGCGAGCTTACCTCACCGAGCGATTCGAACAATCAGGCGCGACCGTTGAATTCATGCCGTATGACCCATATCTCGCAAAGGGCGGGATAATTGATACACGGCACGAGTTGAAGAAAAAACCCGGTTGCGGTTATTCGAGATCACCGCGGAATTGGCTGATAAATACATTCCAGATGCTGACAGGCCGCGCTAATGGCCCAGTTGGTGGGTAGAGTCTCGTTTCCGGCGCGTTGCGCGGTTGCGGTCGTATGTGGAGAACACCTCGTTTCGCAGGTGTATCCGGCATCGGTGCCGATCGAAGTCTTCATCGACAACGTCGTCGAGCTGCTTAACGACGAACTCAAGCGGCGGGGCCTCAGCGGGCTCGAACCCGGTGTCGGATACGAACTGCACAAGGCCAACGGCGTGCGGCTGGATGTCACCAAGACACTCGACGAACTCGGAGTCGAGGATGGCGCCACACTCGCCCTTGTTCCTGCGGTGGAAGGTGAATCGTTCGAGCCACAGTACGAGTCGTTGTCGACCGGACTGGCCCGGACCGGCAAGAAATTGTTCGAACCGGTTACCGTCCAAACCGCCACCCACGTGGCGTTGGTCATCCTCGCAATGGTCGCGGTGACGATCCTGGGATTGGCCTTACGCCAACGCATTTCGACCGATTCTTTGGTGCCCGGCATCGTGACTGGTGTTGCTGGTGTGCTGGCCGCTGGTGGTGCTGGCGCGGTATGGCGTTGGTGGCCGGATCGCACCGACATGGTGGACGGACTCGGCTGGCTTGCGCTGCCGTTGCTCGCGGTAAGCCTCGCCTGCAGTGCGCCCGGTCGCCTCGGCTCCGCGCATGTCTTCATCGCGGCCCTGGCGGGTGCGGTGCTGACTTGTGGAATCGCCGCGGTGACGGGGCGCCGTTCCAACGTGGCGGCGACAGGGGTGACCGTATTCGTGCTAGGTGGGACGGTGGCCGTGGCCCGGATGTGGTGGCCGATTCCCGCCCAATGGCTCGGGATGTGCATTCTGGTCGCCTTGCTGCTGCTGCTGACCATGGCCCCGACGATCGCGCTGTGGGTCGCGCGGATCCGTCCACCGTACTTCGGGTCAATCACCGGGCGTGATCTATTCCGTCGCAGCGCCGGTCTACCGGCCGATGCGGTGGCACCAGTAGACGAGGGTGCAGACGAGGAAGTGAATCCGGACACCACTCCGCGCGGTGCGCAGATCGCCGCAGCGGCGATCCGTGCGAACAACGTCCTGACCGGAATTTGCGTAGGCGCCGGGCTGACGCTGCCTGCCGCGGTGTGGGCCACGCTGATCCCGGGTCGCGGTCGAAGCGTGGCGGCCGCGGTGCTGGCCGGACTGTTCGTGGTGATCTTCATCAGCCGCGGACGCGCGTTCGCCGACAAGCGGCAGTCCGTCGCGCTGGTGTGTGGCGCCGCAGCGGCGATGTGCGTCGGCGTCGTCAAATACGTTGTGCACGAGCCCGCGGCCTCGGATTATTCGGTGCTGTCGGGTGCGCTGGTATTGGCCGGGTTCGGCGTGGCCAGCCTGCTGGCGGCGCTGCTGGTGCCGATCACCAGATTCACTCCACTGGTGCGGATGACTGCCGAATGGGTGGAGATCGCAGCGATCATCGCGGCCTTGCCGCTAGCGGCATGGATCGGTGGATTGTTCACTTGGGTGCGCATGCGATGACCCGTATTGCTGTAGCGGAGCGGGGCGCTCTACGGGGTGCGCCGCAGCGGATCGCCGCGACGGCGCTAGCGAGTCTGCTCGTTGCGCTAATTGCGAGCTTTCCTGCGGCACAGGCGATTCCGCCGCCCAGCGTCGATCCCGGCCGGGTACCGGCCGACGGCAAGCCGGGCCCGGATCAGCCAATGCGGCAGAGCTTCGCCTGCGCACGAACGATTACCGTCGC
The DNA here is from genome assembly GCA_035472875.1 of Mycobacterium sp. Lineage (GTDB taxonomy): Bacteria > Actinomycetota > Actinomycetes > Mycobacteriales > Mycobacteriaceae > Mycobacterium. The sequence continues at coordinate 1,187 of DATIOT010000580.1, read as the reverse complement.
CGATCCGAACGTGGCTCTCACCGCGCCCGGCTTCACGATGCTGAATATCAGCACGGCCTGGCAATACTCAACCGGTAACGGAGTGCCGGTAGCCGTCATCGACACCGGCGTCAATCCCGGTCGGCGGCTGCCGGTCGTCGCCGGTGGTGACTACATCATGGGCGGCGACGGACTGACGGACTGCGACGCGCACGGAAGCATCGTGGCGTCAGTGATTGGTGCGGCCCCGCAGGGCACTCCGATGCCCGCGCCGATGCCCAGCGCCCCGGCCTTTCCGCCGCCGGCGGGACCACCGGCGACCTACGCGGGACCACCGCCTCCTGGCGGACCGCCGCCACCACCTGCACCGCCGCCACCGCCCTCGCCGGTGACGATCACCCAAACCGTGCCGCCGCCGCCGCCACCGCCGCCGCCGCCGCCGCCAGACGTGCCGTCAAACGGACCGGGGGATCCCGCGCCAAACCAGCCTGACGATGCCGAGGTGCCGTCGCTACCGCCAGGCGCACCGGACGGAATCGCCGGTGTCGCGCCGCACGCGGTGATCATGTCCATCCGGCAGTCCTCGCGGGCCTACGAACCGGTGAACCCCGGACCCGGTGACATGGAGGGACGCAAGAAGGCCGGCACCATCGCGACGCTGGCCAGCGCCATCGTGCACGCCGCGAACATGGGCGCCAAGGTGATCAATGTCAGTGTGACGGCGTGCGTGTCGGCGGCCGACCCGCTGGATCAAGGCGCCATCGGCGCGGCCGTGTGGTACGCCGCCACCGTGAAGGACGCGGTAGTCGTGGCCGCGGCAGGCAATGACAGCGAAGACGGCTGCGCCCAAAACCCATCGTTCGACCCGCTGAACGCGTCCGACCCCCGTGACTGGCATCAAGTCAAAACCGTGTCGTCACCATCCTGGTTCTCTGATTACGTGCTGTCGGTGGGTGCGGTGGACAACACGGGCGCACCGATCAGTAAGAGCCTGGCCGGACCGTGGGTGGCCGCTGCGGCGCCCGGCGTCGGGATCATGGGATTGTCCCCGGAAACAGGCGGCCCGGTGAATGCTTACCCGCCGATCCACCCAGGCGAGAAGAACATGCCGTTCTGGGGCACAAGCTTTTCGGCGGCTTACGTCAGCGGTGTTGCTGCATTAGTGCGGGCGAAATATCCTGGCCTGTCCGCGCACCAGATCATCAATC
>DATIOT010000579.1:0-11972 GCA_035472875.1 Mycobacterium sp. | reverse complement strand
GTCGACGTAGGCCATGCGCCTGCCGGCGATCTCTTGGTATCGCAGCCGCCCATAGGGCGTGACTCCGGGTCGCGTCATGGCGTCGTCCTCTCAAGCCGGTTGTGCTTGCCATTCTGGCTACCACGAATGACCCGCCGCGGTGGAGACCAAGTCAGGGTGCCAAGCGAAGCTTGCCGTCAGTGGAGTGTGGCATAATCGCACATATGTTCGAACAGAAGGTCGCGTTTGGATCCCCGCCGGAGGTGATCGCGCGGTTTGATGAGTTGTTCGAGCGGCGCTATCCGTCGTCCACGCCGGAGTCGGCTGCCCTGGTGGATCGCATCTGCTCGTCATCGCGGGCGGAGAACCGGGCGGCAGCCGCGCAGCTGACCGCGATCGGGGACTTGTTCGCCTACCGGTTGTCGCGCTGCTCGGATACCGAGGCCTGGGCGGTTGACACCGTGGAGGCGGTGACTGCTGAGGTGGCCGCGGCGTTGCGGATCAGTCAGGGGCTGGCCGGTAGCCGGCTGCGGTATGCCCGGGCCATGCGTGAGCGGCTGCCTCAGGTAGCGCAAGTGTTCAAGGCCGGTGATATCGACTATCGGATGTTTCAGACGATGGTGTATCGCACCGATCTGATCACCCACGGTGACGTGCTGGCGGCGGTGGATGGGGCGCTGGCCGTCAAGGTGCCGCGCTGGCCGTCGATGACGCGGGGGCGGCTGGCCGGGCAGGTCGACAAGATCGTGGCTCATGTCGACGCGGATGCGCTGCGGCGGCGCAAGCAGCGCCAGGATGACAGGGAAGTCTGGATCGGGGACCTCGGAGGCGGCGTTTCGGAGATCCAGGGCAGCCTGTTCACCGCCGACGCCCATGCTCTCGATAAGCGATTGAATGCGCTGTCGGCCACGGTGTGTGAGCACGATCCCCGCACCCGTGAGCAGCGCCGAGCCGATGCGCTGGGGGCGTTGGCGGCCGAGGCTGATCGGCTGGGCTGCCGCTGTGGGCGCCCCGACTGCGCGGCCGGAAAGCGCCCTGCCGCGACGCCGGTGGTGATTCACGTGATCGCCGAGCAAGCCACCATCGACGGCAGCGGCGCGGCGCAGGCATCCGAAGTGGGCGCCGATGGTCTCATCGGACCCGAACTCGTTGTGGAGCTGGCCAAGTCGGCCAAGCTAGTGCCGCTCGTCTGCCCGGCCGATGCCCCACCGGAATCGGGATATGTGCCCTCGAACGGTTTGGCGGATTTTGTGCGCTGCCGGGATTTGACCTGCCGCTGGCCCGGCTGCGACCGGCCGGCGCACAAGTGCGATCTTGACCATACGATCCCGTACGCCGATGGCGGGCCAACGCATGCGTCGAATTTGAAGTGCTACTGCCGTACCCATCACTTGGTCAAAACATTCTGGGGGTGGCGCGATCAGCAGTTGCCCGACGGGACGGTGATTTTGACCTCGCCGTCGGGACGCACCTATGTCACCACACCGGGCAGCGCGCTGCTATTTCCGAGCTTGTGCCTGTCAACCGGCGGTGTGCCGGCGCCGGAAGCTGACCCGCCGCTGGACTACTGCGGCGACCGCACCGCGATGATGCCGAAACGACGCCGCACCCGCGCGCAAAACCGAGCCCACCGCATCGCCACCGAACGCCGATACAACCAGACGGCACGCGAAGCCCGCCGAACGCATTCGGCGACTTGTCACATAGGACCGCGTGATGCCGCCGGCGACGGTGAGCCTCCGCCGTTTTAGCCGATAAGACTTGACATCCTATCGAACACCAGTTCGAATGGGGGTATGCGCTGGGCGAACCAGGCCGTCGCGGTTAACGGGAAACCCGTCGACGACGGAGCACTACCAGGGCTGCAGCGAATCGGCTTCGTCCGAAGCGTCCGCGCGCCGCAGTTCGACGGGATCACCTTTCACGAGGTGCTTTGTAAGTCCGCGCTGAACAAATTGCCGGACGCGGCCGCATTGCCGTTTCGGTACACCGTCAACGGCTACCGCGGCTGCTCGCACGCCTGCCGCTACTGCTTCGCGCGTCCCAGCCACGAATACCTGGACTTCAACTGCGGCACTGACTTCGACACCCAAATAGTGGTCAAGACCAACGTCGCCGATGTGCTGCGCCACGAGCTGAACCGGCCGTCGTGGCAGCGCGAGACGGTCGCGCTGGGCACCAACACCGATCCCTACCAGCGCGCCGAGGGCCGATACGCACTGATGCCGGGCATCATCGGAGCGCTCGCCGGATCCGGAACGCCGCTGTCAATCCTGACCAAGGGCACGCTGCTGCGGCGAGACCTGCCGCTGATCGCCGAGGCGGCCGAACAGGTCCCGGTGTCGGTCGCGGTGTCGCTGGCCGTAGGCGACGCGGAGCTGCACAGGGACGTCGAGCCGGGCACCCCGACACCGCAGGCGCGGTTGAGTCTCATCACCGCAATCCGCGACGCCGGTCTGGACTGTCACGTGATGGTTGCGCCGGTGCTACCGCACCTCACCGACTCCGTCGACCACCTCGACGGGCTGCTTGGCCAGATCGCGGCCGCCGGCGCCACCGGCGTGACGGTTTTCGGTCTGCATCTGCGTAGCACGACCCGCGGCTGGTTCATGTCCTGGTTGGCCCGCTCGCATCCCGAACTGGTCGGCCGCTACCGCGATCTGTACCGGCGGGGCGCATACCTGCCCCCGAGCTACCGCGACATGCTGCGCGAACGGGCCGCACCGCTGATCGCGAAGTATCGCCTGGCCGGTGATCACCGCCCGTTCCCGCAGGCCGCCACAGCGGCGCCTGCGCCGGAACCCGTTCAGCCGACGCTGTTTTGAGCTAGCCGGCCTTGTCGCGGCGCGGCTTGGTAAGGGTGAACTCTTCGACCACGGTGACCGCGCCGAACAGTCCGCTCAGCGCGTAATGCGTTGCCTTGATCGAGGTGTTGCCGCCGGGCTGACCCGGGTCGACGTCGAAAGCCACAAAGCCGTAGGGGTTATCGCGATCGCGAAACGCCGACCACGGCGCGTCCTCGAGAACGTAGATCGGTTTCTTGCGTCCGATCGCGGGGTCAAACGCCCCGACTCCGGTCAACACGCGGCACCGAGGTTCGGGGAACAACACACCGTTGGTCGGCGCAGACGTGCCGCCCCCGCCGATGACGACGTGCACCGTACCCCGAGTCGCGTCGATGACGTCATTGTGAGTGTCGACGGGAATCGGCGTTCGGGTATCGGTGCCCAACTCTCCACGCAACGGATGTGACCGTTCGTAGTGGTGTTCGTGGCCGCACAGCACCAGGTCCACCCGGTACTGGTCGAACAACGGCAGCCACTCCTGGCGGATCCCGAGGTCGGCACCGTTGGCCTTGGCAGCGGTGGAGATCGCAACCTGATGCATGCACACGACTATCCAGTCAATGTCCGGATCGCTTCTCGCGGCGGCGAGTTCGCTGGCAAGCCAGCGCTTTTGTTCTCCGCTCGAGTAGCCGTGCACGTAGAAGTTCCCGCCGTCCTGGAAACACACGTCATCGTTGTTCAGGCTGATCACCCGCACCGAGCCGGCGGTGAACGAGTACCACAGCCCGCGTAGCTCCTGGCTGGACCCCGAATCGGGCAACCCGAAGTACGTTTGGTAGGCGCCATAACCGACCGGTCCGTTGCCCAATTCGTTCTCGTGGTTGCCTGCCGCCGGCATCCACGGGCGATACCGCGCCGAGCGAGTGTTGTTTTCAAACCAGTTCGACCAGGTACGGATCCGGTCTTGGGCGAGGTTGGCGTAGCAGAGGTCGCCGTTGACCAGGTTGAACAGCGGGCCGAGGCGTTCGATCGCCAGTGTGGTATCGCCGGCCGCTGGCGATCCGATGTTGTCGGTGGCGTACTTGCCGTCCGGCATTCGGGCCATCGTCGGCGTCGACTGGTCGCCGAAACTGGTGAAGCGCAGCGGCTTTCGCCCCGATGGCGCGGTGCGTACCGTCCCCGGCTCCGGGTCTGCGCCGTCATGAACCGCCGCGTACACGTAGTCGGTGTCCGGAGTCAGATTTGTCAGGCGAGCGTGGTTGACGCGAACTTCGATGTTGGATTTGCCGTCCCGGTATGTCCGCGTTTCGGCCGCCACGGTGCGGCCGAAGCCAGACGTCGGCAGGCCCAGCATGACTCGCGGATTGTGCACGGCCTCAGTCGTCTGCCAGGACACCACGACTTCCGTGCTCGCGTTCTTGCCGAATTGCAGATGCAGACCGGCCACCGGCGGCGCGCCATTGCGATCCGGCTGGTACCAGACTGCTGGGCCCTGATGATGGTGCGACCACACCAACGCGGCCCCGCCCACCCCAATGCCCCCGAGAACCGCGGAGGCGGCGCCTGATGTGAGCAACCTGCGGCGGCTGATGCCGGGGACGGGCGGCCCGATGTCCGGTGCGGCCGGATCGTCGCTCATGCATGCTTCATACCTGAGCCGGGCAACCAGTGGCATATCTGCCGGTAAACGGGCGAACCGTCGGTAACGAATCCGGTAGCGTTTTCGATATGACGAACGTGCGAAAAGTGACCAGGGCGGTCTCAAGGTCAGCGTGCGTGGCAACGTTTGCAGTGGTCGCCGCAGTGATCCTCGGGCCGACGACAGCGCATGCGGATCCGGCCGGCCATCAGGTGACCTACACGATCACCACCACCGGCAATCTCACCGGCAACGTCCGGTACATGAACAGCGACCCGCCCAGCCAGGCGGCCTACGACGCCAACTCGTCGCAGTTCATGAGCACGGTGCCGACGGCGTTCACCGCCGGGCAGCCGCTGGTTTACACGACCACACTGGCAAATCCGAACCAGTGGGCGATCGTCACCGCCAGTGGCGGGTGTCACTGGCCTGACTGCGGCTCGGGGGCCACTCCCGAACTCCACTGCGAGATCGCCGTGGACGGCCAGGTGGTGGTGACCCAGAACGCCACCACCGGCGTGACGTGCTCGACGCGGCCCTGGTAGTCAGCCGGTGAACACGTAAACCCACGCGGTCGCGCCCGACCGCAGCGGCACCGCAATACGGCGGTAGTCGTCGACCTCGTACTCGTCGGCGGCGGCCAGCTCAGCCTCGCTGATCTCGAACACCATCCCATCGACATGCGCATCGGCCGCTCGGTTGGCCGCAGGATCGGATGGCGGTCGCTGCCGCTAGTGGCGATGACGTGCGAGTCGGTGATGGTGACGTGGTCCAGGTCGTATCCGACAATCGCGTCGCGGTGACCGTCCAGCTCGCGACCAAATGTCGCCAGCTGGACCTCCGGCTGCCGCAAGGTGCGGAGAACAACAGCTCGGTCACCGCGCGCTGCGACTACCGGGCTCGGTCTGCGCGACCACGACGACTTCGGCCGGCTCGGCGCCGACCACCCGGATCTTATGGCTGACCGACGCGTCGAAGTAGGCACTGTCGCCGGCGCCGAGGGTGATGGTCTGGTCGCCGTAATCAAGTGCGACGCTCCCGGTGTGTACGAACAAGAATTCCTGACCTGCGTGCTCGGGATGCGGATCGTCGGCCACGCTTTCTGTTGGCCGAACCACAAATGGCGACATGGACTTTCCGAGCAGTGACGATGCCAGGACCCGGTAGCGCTCGCCATCGCCGTCGCGGTCGGCGGCCCGGTCGACGGTGATCTTCTCCTCGGCTGCCTCGTCGGAGAACAGCCGTCCGACATCGACGTCGAGCGCTCGCGCGACCTTCAGGGCCACTGCGATCGACGGTGTGCTCTGCCTTCGCTCGATCTTGGACAGATAGCTTTTGGTCAGCCCAGTCTGCGCGGCGAGTTGCTGCAGGGTGAGGCCGCGTTGTCTGCGGACGGCTCGCAACAATGCTGTCACTGGGGGTGCCCTGGATTTCTGACGCCTGACGACACAAGGTTTCCTATCATGCTACTTTAGTGTCATACGACAGTGTCACACATTCGCGTAAAGAGAGCCGCTGATGGCAACCACATTGACCGATTCGAAATCCGAATTGATGCGTCGTGCTCAAGAACGCCTCGCCGCCGAAACCGACCGAGCCGCAGACTCGCAGCTGACCACCCGGCAGAAACTGGCGCTGACTTGCCGCGCCTTGTTCGACGCGGGGCATGATTCCGGGCTGGCCGGACAGATCACCGCCCGCGCCGAGCAGGCCGGGACCTACTACACCCAACGGCTTGGCCTCGGGTTCGACGAGATCACCGAAGACAATCTGCTGCTGGTCGACGAGGATCTCAACGTGCTGGACGGGGAAGGAATGGCTAACCCCGCCAACCGGTTTCACAGCTGGATCTACCGCGCCCGACCCGATGTGCAGTGCATTGTGCACACGCACGCCTTCCACGTGGCGGCACTTTCGATGCTGGAGGTTCCGCTGGTCGTTTCCCACATGGACGCCACGCCCCTCTACGACGACTGCGCGTTCCTGGCCAAGTGGCCGGGTGTGCCGGTCGGCAACGAGGAAGGGGAGATCATCACCGCCGCGCTCGGCGACAAGAAGGCGGTCCTGCTGGCGCATCACGGACAAGTGGTGGCCGGTGCCAGCATCGAGGAGGCGTGCTCCTTGGGGATCCTGATCGAGCGCGCGGCCAAACTGCAACTCGCCGCCATGGCCGCCGGCGCCGTCAAAGAACTACCCGAGCAGTTGGCCCGTGAAGCCCACGACTGGACGCTGAGACCCGAGCGCAGCCGGGCCAATTTCGCCTACTACGCCCGTCGCGCTTTGGCACGGCATCCTGACGCGATAACCAGCTAAACCCTTTATCCACCAATTAAATCCAAGGAGTCCGTCTGTGCCCGAAATCCACGGCATCATCGCGTACCCGGTGACTCCGTTCGCCACTGATTCGGCCGGCGGCATCGACACCGCGCGGCTGGCCGCGCTTGTCGATCGACTCGTTTCCTCCGGCGTCCACGCGATTGCCCCGCTCGGTAGCACCGGCGAATTGGCCTATCTCGAAGAGCCCGAGTTCGACAGCGTGGTTGACACCACGATCGCCACTGTCGCCGGCCGGGTGCCTGTGGTCGTGGGTGTGTCAGATGTGACTACTGCCAAGACCGTTCGGCGTGCCGAGTACGCGCAGGAGGCCGGTGCCGACGCGGTCATGATCCTGCCGGTGTCCTACTGGAAGCTCACCGAGCGTGAGATCGTTCAGCACTACCGCAGCATCGGCGACGCCATCGGAATCCCCATCATGGCCTACAACAACCCGGCCACCAGTGGCGTGGACATGCGCCCCGAACTGCTGGTCAGCATGTTCGAGACCATCGACAACGTCACCATGGTCAAGGAATCCACCGGTGACTTGATCCGCATGCAGCGCATCGCCGAACTCAGCGGCGGCCGGCTGCCTTTCTACAACGGCAGCAACCCGCTGGTGCTCGACGCCCTGAAGGCCGGCGCCTCCGGATGGTGCACCGCCGCGCCGAATCTACGGCCCCAGCCGTGCATCGACCTGTACGACGCGGTGCGAACGGGCGACCTCGAGAAGGCCCAGATCCTTTACGTCGAACTCAAGCCACTGCTGGAGTTCATTGTCGCGGGCGGCCTGGCCACCACCGTAAAGGCCGGTCTGGAGCTGCTTGGCTTCCCGATCGGGGATCCGCGTGCCCCGCTGCTGCCGCTCGACGCGCAAGGGCGCGCCGAGTTGCAGGGATTACTCGCCGGCGCCTAGCCCAGATTCGGGGCGGCGAAGGTGTCGCACTTGTTGGGGTCACCGGTCTGATAGCCGATGGTGAACCACTTCTGTCGTTCGGCGGAGGACCCGTGCGTCCAGGACTCGGGGTTGGTGTGTCCGGTCGAGGCCTTCTGAATGCGATCATCGCCCACCGACGCTGCGGCCGAGAGTGCGTCGGCAATATCCTTGTCGCTCAACGGCTCCAGGTACGGCACACCGGTGCTCTCCTGCTTGACGGTCGATGCGTAGTGTGCCCAAATACCGGCGTAGCAATCCGCCTGTAACTCCGTGCGCACGCCATTACCCCCAGCGCCCTGTGCACCCTGCTGGGCGCGGCCGAGAATTCCCTGCAGGTTCTGCACGTGATGGCCGTATTCATGAGCCACCACGTACTCCTGTGCCAATGGTCCACCGCTGGAACCGAATTGGTCGACCAGCACCTGGAAGAAGCCGGTGTCGAAGTACGCCGTCCGGTCCAGCGGGCAGTAGAAGGGCCCCACCGCGCTGGTGGCCGGTCCGCAGGCGGTTTCTACCTGGCCGGTGAATAGCCGCACATGCGGGCGGGTGTAGCCCTGCATGAGCTGATGCCAGACCGCGTCCACGGAATTGCCGGTGGCCACCACGCGGCACTGCACGTATTTGTTGGCATCGGCGCCGGTCTTGCACTGACTCAGGTCGAAACCGGGATCCGAGTAACCGCTGGTGCTCGTCTGCTGCTGGTTCACAACGGGGCCGGGATCGACGCCGAGCAGCATCGCGATCACTACGAACAACAGCCCGCCGAGACCACCCCCGATGGCGATCATCCGGCCACCACCGCCGGACGAAGACGCGGTGCTGGTGTCGATCTGCATACCCTCGTTGAAGGTCATCGCGCGCTCCCGTCTCTGGGCTGGCTGCCCGGGCGGATCCAGCCTAGCGCTGTTGGCTGATGGCGAACCGGGCGTCGGTGTAGCTGCGCAGGTTTTTCAGAAACCGGTGCAGGCCCAGGTTCGGCAGCGGTGTTGATAAACCTAGCCGGGGCCGTCGCTGGCCGCGGCCAGCAATGGCACCACAATGTCGCTGACCGGCGTCGCCAGGTTGTGGGCGCGTGCCTTGCGGATGATCACCCCGTTGCGGATGTCCCATTCCATCCGCCGGTGACTTTCCCGGTCGGCCAGCATCGAGGTGCCCATGTCTTCTGGCGCGCTATGGAAAAGGCTCACCAACTCGTCGACCGCGTCGTGGGCCATCCGGGCGCCCTCGGCCTGCGCAACGGCCAGGCATTCGGCGACATAACGGCGTGACAGCGCGGCGACGTCGTCGCGGCGGAACATGCCGGACCGCCGCCCGGTCAGCGCCATGAATCCGGCCAGCGCATTGACCAGCAGCTTGCGCCAGGCCGCGGTGATGAAGTCGGGGTCGCAGTCCACGTGGCAGCCGGCGCCGCGCAGCAGCACGGCGATGCTCTCCGCCGAGGGTCCGGAGGGCAGCACCAGCCGAGCTTCGGTGCGCAACCGTACCCACCCCTCGGGCTGGGTCTCTGCGCCGTACCAGACGATCCCTGGGACCACCGGCGACAACGGACAGTGCGGCTGGACCTGTTCGACCTGCTCGACACCGTTCTGCAGCACTGTGACGATGGTGTGCTCGTCGCACAGCCCTGACAGCCAGCCCGCGGCATCGTCGTTCTGGGTGGCTTTGACCGCCAGCACTACAACGTCGACCGGCCCGTTGACCTCGCTCGGATCAGTGTGCACCGGACCGGGCACCACAATGGGTTCTGCGCCGTCGGGCCGCAGTTCGATGTTGTCACGGGGAGTGTGACCGCACACCAGTACCGAATGCCCGGCCTTGTATAGCAGCGCGGCGACCGTCGTACCGACGGCGCCGGGACCGACTAGCGCAATGTTTGTGGCGATGAGACCGAAATTACCTCCTCGACGGCGCTTCATGCTGATGCGGCCCCGCCCTCTAGACTGGTCAGTCGTTCAAATCGGGTAAAGGGAGTGTTTGTGCTGCGCAGCCACGCTGCTGGTTCGCTACGGGCTCGCGACGCCGGCCAGCAGGTGACGTTGGCCGGCTGGGTGGCTCGCCGCCGCGACCACGGCGGCGTCATCTTCATCGATCTGCGCGACGCCTCCGGCGTGGCGCAGGTTGTGTTCCGCGCTCCCGACGTGCTGGCACAGGCGCATCGGCTGCGCGCTGAGTTCTGCGTCGCGGTCGAGGGCGTCGTTGAGATCCGCCCGGAAGGCAACGCCAACACCGAGATCGCCACCGGCGAAATCGAGGTCAATGCCACCACGCTGACCGTGCTCGGCGAGAGTGCCCCACTGCCGTTCCAGCTGGACGAGCCGGCAGGCGAGGAGCTTCGGTTGAAGTACCGTTACCTCGACCTGCGCCGCGACGGCCCGGCTGCGGCAATGCGGTTGCGCTCCAAGGTGAATGCTGCTGCGCGTACGGTGCTGGCGCGCCACGATTTCGTCGAGATCGAGACGCCGACCATCACCCGTTCGACGCCGGAGGGGGCGCGCGACTTCCTGGTACCGGCCCGGTTGCACCCGGGTTCGTTCTACGCGTTGCCGCAGAGCCCGCAGCTATTCAAGCAATTGCTGATGGTGGCCGGGATGGAGCGCTACTACCAGATCGCCCGCTGCTACCGCGATGAAGATTTCCGCGCCGACCGGCAACCCGAATTCACCCAGCTCGACATGGAGATGAGCTTCGTCGAGGCCGAGGACATCATCGCCATCTCCGAGGAGATCCTGACCGCGCTCTGGGAGTTGATCGGCTACCGGATTCCGACGCCGATCCCGCGGATTAGCTACGCCGACGCAATGCGGCGGTTCGGCTCCGACAAGCCCGACATGCGGTTCGGGCTGGAGCTCGTCGAGTGCACAGGGTTCTTCTCCGACACCACATTTCGGGTCTTCCAGGCGCCGTATGTCGGTGCGGTGGTGATGCCCGGCGGGGCCTCGCAGCCGCGGCGCACGCTGGACGGCTGGCAGGAATGGGCCAAACAGCGCGGGCATCGGGGACTGGCCTACGTGCTGGTAGGTGACGACGGCGAGCTGGGTGGTCCGGTGGCCAAGAACCTGACCGACCGCGAACGCGACAGTCTGGCCGGCCACGTCGGGGCCAAGCCCGGGGATTGCATCTTCTTCTCAGCGGGACCGGCGAAGTCGTCGCGGGCGCTGCTGGGTGCCGCCCGGGGCGAGATCGCCAAGCGCCTCGACCTGATCGACCCCGACGCGTGGGCCTTCGTCTGGGTCGTGGACCCGCCGCTGTTCGAGCCCGCCGAAGAGGCGACCGCCGCCGGTGACGTGGCGGTCGGGTCCGGGGAGTGGACGGCGGTGCATCACGCGTTCACCTCGCCCAAGCCGGAGTACGAAGAGGTGGTAGACACGGATCCAGGCAGCGTGCTGGCCGATGCCTACGACATCGTCTGCAACGGCAACGAGATCGGCGGCGGCTCGATCCGTATCCACCGCCGCGACATCCAGGAACGGGTCTTCGCGGTGATGGGCCTGAACAAGGCCGAGGTGGAGGAAAAGTTCGGATTCCTGTTGGAGGCATTCATGTTTGGCGCGCCTCCCCACGGCGGGATCGCGTTCGGCTGGGACCGCATCACCGCGCTGCTGGCCGGGATGGACTCGATCCGCGAGGTGATCGCCTTCCCGAAGACCGGCGGCGGCGTCGACCCGCTCACCGATGCGCCCGCGCCGATCACCGCCCAGCAGCGCAAGGAGTCCGGAATAGACGCCAAACCCAAACAGGTTGAGCAAGCATGACCGAGATTCCAGACAGCCAAACGATTAACGCGTTCAACAAGAGCATCATCGACGAGTTTCGGGCCAACGACGGCAAGGTCACCGGCCAATTCGCCAATGCCGACCTGCTGCTGCTCACCACGACGGGCGCCAAGTCCGGCCAACGCCGGGTGTCGCCGCTGGCCTATTTCCGCATCGACGGCAAGCTGATCATCGTCGGATCCTTCGCCGGCGCCCCCGTCAATCCGGCCTGGGTGCACAACTTGCGGGCCAACCCGCAGGCACACGTCGAGGTCGGCACGAAGTCGTTCGACGTGACCGCGCGCGAGCTGCCGGCCGCGGAGCGCGAGGAGCTCTTCCCGAAACTCACCGCCGCGGCGCCGGGTTTCGCGGAGTATCAGGCGAATACCAGTCGGGTGATTCCGCTGTTCGAGTTGCAGCCGGCCTAACTCGTCGAGCGTTGCGGCGTGCGCTGAGGTAAGCAAGCCTCATGAGCACTTCGCTGCTGACCACGGCGACCGACGGTGGCCTTGCGGGTCTCAAACGGCTACGTGGCTTGTGGTTCACGCTCGTGCAGACGTCAG
>DATIOT010000578.1:0-7853 GCA_035472875.1 Mycobacterium sp. | reverse complement strand
AGGTCGTAGACCACGCCGTCGGCCGACTGGTAGCGATCGCCGGGCTCCTTTTCGAGCAGATGCATGATGATTGCCGACAGCATCTCGGGCACCGCTGCATTGATCTCGCCCGGCGGCGTAGGCACCCGCGCCAAGTGATCGTGCGTAAGCCGCAACGGATCGCCCGCACCGAACGGCGGCTCACCGGTGGCCAACTCGTACAGTGTCGCGCCCAACGCATACAGATCGGCGCGCTGATCCACCGGCCGACCGGTACGCCCAGTCTGCTCGGGCGCCAAATACGGCAACGTGCCCACAATTTGGCTGTAGTGGCTGAACTCCGGACGAATCTCAGTTACCAGCGTCGCCAAGCCGAAACCCACCAGGCAAGGCGCGCCGTCAGACGAAATCACAATGTTCGCAGGGCAGATATCACGATGCAGCACACCACGGCCATGCATGCCCGCGACCGCCTTGGCCATACCCGTCGCCAAGTCGATCAGGTCGTCGAGCGCGAGGGGCTTGACCATCTGCGCCAGGCTCGCCTGCCCGGCATCCACAAGCACGATCGAGGCGGGGTAATGCGGCGCATCCAACACCTGCGCCACACCCATCACGCCCCGCAACCGCTCCAGGACAGCCACCTCGTGCTGCAGTCGACGCTGCGCCTCTGTACCCAGCGGCTCTTTGCGGATGACCGTGCTCCCAGAAAGCAAAAGGCGCGTCACCCGTGTCCGTTGACTTTCGTGCACAATCTCGGCCCGAACGGGCAGATCCCGGTCAGGCACAACCGCGCCGTCACCCATCGACCACCTCACACGGCCGAACCTGCCTCTTACCTAACACCCGTCCGTGCCGAATCGCGACAATTTTGAAAGCGCCACACGACGCGAACCCGCTGGCCCGACCCGGCGGACCCGCCGACCATGCAGGTGACCGGGCAAGATTGCCGATGCCGTCGGCGATTGCCGCGCCTTGATACACCTGCTCGAGGCGGCCCTTTTGATGCGGCCCGCAAAACCGTCCTGGCTCCGCACCAAGGCCTCACGCGTTTAGGAGGGCGCAGGTATCTCGAAGGCGTTGAGGATTGCGCACACGGTGTGATAAATGCCGGTGAGTATGACGGTTTCCATGACCCCGTCGGCACCGAGCGTTGCTTCTGCCTCGCGGTAGAGCGCCTCGCTTAAACGATGCTCGACCGAGAGTGCGAGGGCGACACGGTGGGCAACCGCCGCTTCGTCTGTGAGTTCCCGCGGCAACCCGCCGTCGGCAAGTGTCCGTACCGCGTCGTCGGAGTGACCGACATACCGCGCAACGGCGCAATGCGCGTAGAGCTCGTAAGGGGCCTGCCAGACCGCCCCGACCGTCAAAATGATGACTTCCCTGCTGCGTTTGCTCAGCGATGTGTGTTTCTGCTCGGCGACCGCGAGGTCGAGGAAGGCCGTCGAGATGTCCGGCGTCAGCAAAGCCGGATTGAATGGTCCAATGAGCCGGCCCGTTCCGGTGCGGGCCTCGAAATCCGCAGCGTCCGCCCACGGAACCGCCACATTCATCAGCCAGTCGTACAGCGCTTTCTGTGCTGGATCGAGCGCTTTGCGGCCGTAGAGCGGAAGCCGTCCTCCTAGCCCGCTTTCGTCGGCCGACATGAACACTTCCTGACTTCCCTTCCCGTTTGGCGGTTTTCAACAGGCCGCGTTATGCGATCTGTGAAAGGCCGAGGCCAAAGTTATCTCGTTCGAACCTGTCCTCGCGCGCCGAACAGCTTGCCCCCAGACCATTTTGACCTATTGCACGCCGCCATATCCGTTCTCCCTTAGGATGCCGCGTTCACACACGTGTGTCGTTACCGCCAACCAGAATCGATATACCCGGCCAGCAGGTAGCGCGAGGGCGCGAACATCACTCGATGGGCGGCAAGCCATTGAATGTTGGGCTGCACTGGACCAGTGAAAGATTCCATTCGAAAAAGCGGCCGAGGTTGGCCGTCGTCGTGCCATCGGGCATGATGCATGCCGAGCCCGTTACGTGTGAAATAGATTGCACTGCACCGAGGCTCGAACGAAGTGACTGTCGGAGGGCGCCGGCTCTATTGGGCTGGCCTGCCGTGCTGCGCGACGTTGTTGACTGACGATCGTTTGTTCGCCGGTTTCAGCCAAGGGATTACGGCTAGCAGGGGGCCTAATGGGCCGCTAGCCCCGACGACATCAGAGCAAGTCGTCACACATCCTACATGTTGAGCTCGGTCGTCGCGGATTTACTCGCACGAGACGCGTCAGTCAGCCGACACGCAGTCCGAATGAGTCACTGGGAGAAAAGAATATGTCCTTCGTAACTACGCAACCTGAAGCGCTCACTGCGGCGGCGGGTAGCTTGGCGGCTGTCGGCTCGGCGATGAGCGCACAGAACGCGGCTGTGGCCACCCCGACCATTGGGCTGTTGCCCGCCGCCGCAGACGAGGTGTCCGCGCTGACCGCGGCAGCGTTCGCCGTCCACGGTCAGCTGTACCAAGCGGTCGGCGCGCAAGCGGCGGCGATTCACCAAATGTTCGTGGCGATGTTGGAGACATCCGCCGGTTCGTATGCAGCCACCGAGGCCGCTAACGCGATCGCCGCCCGCTGAAAACCGGGAAAGCAAATGGATTTCGGAGCGCTGCCACCGGAAATCAACAGCAGCCGAATGTATTCTGGCCCCGGCTCCGGACCGATGCTGGCCGCCGCGGCGGCCTGGGACCAGGCAGCGGTGGAAATGTACTCGACGGCGGCCTCCTATTCTTCGGTGATATCCGGCCTGACCGGCGAGAGCTGGCGGGGCCCGGCGTCGGTATCCATGGCAGCCGCGGCCGCACCTTATGCCGCGTGGATGAATGCCGCCGCAACTCAGGCTGAGCAGACGGCCACGCAGGCAAGGGCTGCGGCGTCGGCATACGCGGCAGCGTTCGCCGCGACGGTGCCACCGCCGGTTATCGCGGCCAACCGGGCGCAGTTGGCGATGTTGGTTGCGACCAATTTCTTGGGCATAAATACCCCGGCCATCATGGCGACTGAGGCCCAGTATGCCGAGATGTGGGCCCAAGACGCGGGCGCCATGTACGGTTATGCCGGTTCATCGGCCGCTGCGGCGACGCTGACGCCATTCACTCCGCCGCGACAGAACACCAACCCGGCCAGTTTGGGGGCCCAAAGTGCCGCGGTCGCCAATTCCGCTGGCACGTCAGCCGGGACGTCGGCCGACACGATCATCCAGCAGATCCTCGCCGATATAAATAAGGCGCTGGAGCCGGACACCGTCAACTCGGGGATCAGCGCTTTCGCAACGATCCCCTCCATTATTTTGTCGGCAGTCTCCGCTTTTTCGACCGGGTCGAATTCCGCGGCGACCGCCGCCGATTCGACTGTGGCGGCATTGACCGACGTGAGCGCTGGACTCAGTAGATTGGCGGGCCCGCTTGGATCGGTTGGCTCAGCGATTAGCTCTGCCCCGGTCGGCGGCGCGGTGTCCGCCGGACTGGCCCGGGCGGCCAGTGTCGGTGCGCTGTCGGTACCGCCGGCTTGGGGCACGCTGGCCTCTGCAAATGGCGCCTCTGCCAACGCGTTACCGGTCAACCTCGTCAGCGAGACCCGGGGCGTAGCGGCGCTGCCGCCGCCGGTGGGCCTGGCAGGCGCGCCGCGGGCAATGGCAGGCGGCACGGCGGTGCGGGGTAACACGCCTGACGGAACGACTTTGCGCTCTCTGATGCGGCCCAACATGCTTCCGCGTCAGAAGTACATCGGATAGCTTGCCGCCGGCCCCGGGTCGGCCACCGCGTCCGACGCCGGCGCTTCAACCCGCTTCACCTTCGCAAGGCGGCGCGCGCGAAGACCAAGTCGTTGCTTGCCACTACGGCGAAGGCTGCGACGAACCAATCCCCGCGACGATGCCCGCCGAGACGTGGCCGGTGGCGCAGGCTTGCGCCTCCTTGGACAGATAGCCCGTACCAAGGCCGTATACGGCCGTGTAGCGGCGAATGAAGCGCGCTACCAGTGGGGTTGGAATGCTAGTCATCCCAGTGCTTAAACTGATTGTGTCGCTCGAGTACCGCGTTGCTGTCGCGCAGTGCCCAAGCAACAGTGATCAACAGGAATAAGGCCAGAAGCGCGGTTAACATGACACCAGCGTGGCCGCCGACGGTCGACATGTCGCCCACGCTGACGTCCCTTCATTGGTTGCAGCTACCTTCAGTTGGCCGGTTACCACTCCAGCCGTCCGCGTCGCGAAAGCGATCCTGGCACAGCAACTGTCGCAGGCCGTACTCAGGCCACCGTGTAAGTGTTGGCATTTTTATCGGCTTGACATCGCTGGCCGGCTGGGAGCTCTCGACGATCCCCGTCGACGCCAAGCGTGTTGCACCGCGGTGAAAGTGGCTGCGGCGGAAGCGCTGACACCATCTGGGACATCCGGGACCGCGTGATCCAACGCTGGGCGTGACAAGGACTTGCCGACGCCGCCAGTTTGTCGTGTCGCTGCATCATTGGCTTCGCTCGGTCCGCCCGGGCGCGTGCTCGAGTCAGATGTGCTGCGGCGCACCGTCAGTTGAGGGGAAACTGCTGGGCTTTGATCGTATCTCGCAGCGCGCGCCGATACCGTGACCACACCGGCACGTACAAGCACAGCTCCTTGCGTACGGCCTGCACCACGTCTCGGCGATTGACTGTGACGTTCTCGTAGTCCCTCAATGCGGCTCGTTGTTCCTGCGGCAGATTGTCCAACCACATCTGAATGCGGTCCGTCGAGCCCTGGTCAGCTTCTACCTGCCTTACCCATTCGCCTAGCTGAACAGACTGCTGGTACGCGTAAGCAATAGCCAGGTCGGCGGTTTGGTAATTGCCGGTGAGCGCCAGCTCGCTGATCACCCTATCGATCGCTTCGGCTTTTTCCGTGAGAACTTCCCTTCGGATATCCGGGGGAAGCGCCTTGAGGATTTCCAGGTCTCTACCGATTCTCAATGCCTCGGCGTAGAGGGCCTTCATCTCCTGGTAGTGGAAGCGGTTGTGCTGTGACCGCCGGTCCATCGCACCCGTGCTGAACGCGATGATGCCCGCGAAGACCACAAACGCGCCGCCGAGGAGTGTGCCTTGTCCGGGAGTCAGGCCATGCCAGAAGTTGATCAAGCCGCTCATCTTCTCCTGCCTAACGCCTCGGCCATGGCCCATACTGAAATTCGCGTGGTAATTCGCAAGCCGCACCCTGCGGTTAGCGGGGGGCACGCGAAAGCTACTGCGCCGCCGGCTTTCGTTCACTCACAGTTCGGCAAGCGCGATGCCGGTAAGCCCCATGCCGAGGTGCACCACTTCCGTGTCAATACCGGTGTCGAGGTTGACGTAACGGATGCTGCCACCGAGATCGCCGACGTAGAACTCAGACTCGGAGACGGCGGCCACGCCGATCGCCTCATGGTATTCGCGAGAAAGGATCTCGGGTGTGCCGACGCTCGGCTGCACGATCGCGCGGTTGAGCGTGTTGCCCTCCGGTTCGGCGCCCCGATCGGTCCACACCAGCGTCGCCCCACCGAATAGGTGCAGATCGATGGGCTCCGGCAGGTCCTTCCACAGCAGCTCGATGTCGTCGCGGTGCTGGGCACTGGTGCCCGGCCGCAGATCGAGGGAGGCACGAAAGACCCTGCCCTCACCCGCTTTTGGTGCACCCTTCTGCGTCCAGTACAGCAGGCGCCGATCCAGATCCACGGCGACGCCGACACAGTGATTGCTGGCCGCCTGCGCGGCCTCGTCACCAACCGCCGGCACCACCAGTGGACCCAGCTCACTACCGTCAAGGTTGCACGACAGCACCTGCATGCCCTCGCGATCGCACCAGTACAGCACGCCCGCCTCGAAGTCAGCGGCGAGCTGTTTGCCGGTCGTGAACGCCCCGCGCGGCACGATCGTGACGCGATTGCTGCCGTCGAGATCGGCACGCTCCAGTGACCCGTTGCGGGCGTACGCCTCTTCCGAACGTGGGCCGCTCCCGGGGTCGGGAGCGCCCATGTTCGTCCAGTACACATGTCCGCGCAGCTGGTCGACGACGATGCCGTCGGCCCTCTCGTCGATTCCGGTGATCAGGGTCCGCACCCGGGTGCCGTCCAAAGACACCGCTTGCATCTCCTGTTTGCCGTCGTTGAGCACCAGTAGCTCAGTCATCGGTGTGTCCTTTCGCTGTCAGCCCGGGCGGTGTCGCCCACGGAGAATGAGGGCACGGTGTCGCAGAGCGCCTCGATGTTTCGCCCCGCCTGCATGACCGCGCCGTCGGGCCTGACGATGGCGGCGGTCGCCCGACCTTGCTTGAGCCAGCGGCCGAGTTCGCTTCCGGAAGCGACGGAGACGGCGACGGCTCCGCGGCTGCTGAGCTCCTGCTGCTGTGCGGCGCTCAACGGCGAGGAGGTGACCAGCGCGAACCGGTTCCCGACAATCGGGTCAAAGCGCAGGCCATCACGCAGAACGGGGTTGGGGCACAGGGTTCCGGCGAGCTGCCCGGGAGTGCGGGATTTGACCACCAGCGCCGACTTGTGCAGCCCAGGGGCGACGCCGTCGGCTGCGCTGGTGCGCGTGCCCGGCAGGCGCATGTCACCCATCCGCGGGAACACCACCTTGCGGATGAGGTCGCCCATTCGGCCACCCCCGGTCATCGCCGCTCCGACCGACACGGCCATCAAGATCATGGCCGCCGCATGGGCTTTGCGCTCCTGCTCGTAGGTGTCCAGCACGCTGTCGGGCAGGGTCTTGCCCAGCACGCCGGCCACTTTCCAGCTCAGGTTCAGGGCGTCGCGAAGGCCCGCCGCCATGCCTTGCCCGACGAACGGCGGAGTGAGGTGGGCGGCGTCACCGAGGATGAACACGTTGCGGTCGCGCCAACTACTGGCCACCTGCGCGCGGAAGGTGTAGGCGGTGACACGGACCAGCCGCAATTGCTCGGCGGGTGTGTCGCCCAGCCAGGGCTTGATCAGCGGTTCGATGTCGGTCATTTTCTGGTAGTCCGCGGCGGTCTCGCCGTCGAGCAGCCGGAATTCCCACCGGTAGCGGGTCTGCCCGACGCGCATGTAGGTGCCGGCGCGCTCCGTACTGCAGAGTTGGTGGCAACCCTCCCACTGGTCGAGCTCGGCGTCGGTGTCCACGTCGATGACCACCCAGGTTTGCTGAAATGGCAGCCCATACATGTGCGAACCGATCGACGCACGCACCATGCTGTTGCCGCCGTCGCAGCCAAACACGTAGCTGGCCTCCACGGACTGCTCGCCACCGCGCACGCGATCAAGGAAGCTCACCCGCACCCGGCCGGGCCGGTTCTGGGTGACGCTGGTGACGTCCACACTGCCCCGGAACGAGACCTGCGGATACCTCTTGATGTTGGCGCGCAGCATCCCTTCCAACTCGGGTTGGTCGAACATGTTCATCTGCGGGTAGCCGTTGGCGCTCGGCTGTGGGCTGCGCTTCAGCTCCGCGAGCACGCGCATGTCGGTGTCGAGCAGTCGAAGACCCAGTCCGGCCCGGCGGTGGGCGGCGAACTCGTCGCCGACCCCCAGCCGGGTCAGGATGCGGTAGATCTCGTCGTCGGCGTGCACCGCCCGCGGCAGCGGGTAGACGGTCTCATGGCGGTCCAGCAGTAGGCATTCGATGCCCTGCTGGGCCAACATCGTGGCCGCCGTCATGCCGGTCGGGCCGGCCCCGATGACGATCACCGGCACGTATTCCGGCAGCGAGGCCGGGGCGCCGTTGGATTGAGCGTTTGTGCCTGCGTTCATCGGAAGACCACCTTGTTGCGTTGAGTGCCGAGGTTGATGGCGCCGTCGTCGGTGGCCGCTGTGGCCTCCATGACGTCACCGTGGTGAAGGTAATTCGGGTTTT
>DATIOT010000577.1:0-3902 GCA_035472875.1 Mycobacterium sp. | reverse complement strand
GAAATTAGCGGCTACGGCGGTACGACCGGATTCGGCCGTCGGCGTCGACGGCCGGCAGCCAAACGACGGCATCGTTCTACCCGATAGGGACGTCCCGGCGGGGGACGGCTCGGCCTCACGCGACGATAAACCCCGCAGCCGTTCGGCGCCGCCCGACGAGTGTCCTATGCCGCGACCTTACGCGCGGCTATTCGGCGAGCCGAGTCGCCGGGTGCACCGCGATGAGCCCTAACTTGCTGCGGCGCTTGCACATTGCCGCCAGTTCGGCGTAGGCCTTGGCGCCCAGCAGTTCGGCGAGTTCGTCGGCGAGGCTCTCCCAGACCTGTTTGGCGCCGATATGGGTGGCCGGATCGCCGGTGCAATACCAGTGCAAATCGGCGCCTCCCGAGCCCCAGCCGCGGCGATCGAATTCGGTGACGGTGGTCTTGAGGATCTCGGTGCCGTCCGGCCGCGTCACCCATTCCTGGCTGCGGCGGATCGGTAACTGCCAGCAGACGTCGGGTTTCATCGTCAGCGGCGCTACGCCCAACTTGAGGGCTTTGCTGTGCAGGGCGCAGCCGGCACCGGCGGCAAAGCCGGGCCGGTTCAAGAAAATGCACGCGTCCTTGTGTTTGCGGGTGCGATATTGGGGTTGGCCATCATGCTCGTCTAGTTCCAGGTAGCCCTTGCGGCCCAAGCCTTTTTCGCGGAATTGCCAGTCATCGTCGGTGAGTTGTTTGACCGCGTCGTCCAATCGGGCGCGGTCATCGTCGTCGGACAAGAACGCACCGTGCGAGCAACACCCGTCATCCGGGCGGCCGGCCACCGTGCCGCGGCAGGCCGGCGTGCCGAATACACACGTCCACCGGGATAGCAGCCAGGTGAGGTCGGCTGCGATCAGGTGCTCGGGATTATCCGGGTCATAGAACTCCACCCATTCACGGGCGAAATCCAATTCAACCTCTTGTCCAGGCTCGAGATGCGAATTCGCCACGGATTCAACGTTAGACCACAATTCGTGCTCGCCGGACCGGCTGACACTCGGGTCTGCACGGTCGCGGGTTGCCGGACTCCACAGCGGGTCGCAAATACTGTTCCCGTCATCGCACGGCTCGTGCTGAATTGCCGGTCTCCTCACGCCGCTTCGCGGCGCGCATCGTCGCCCGGCTAGTTTGTTTTCTGTGCGATTAGGCGTGCTCGACGTGGGCAGCAACACGGTTAATCTGCTGGTGGTCGATGCCCACCGGGGTGGACATCCCACGCCTATGAGTTCGACGAAGGCCACGCTGCGCCTGGCTGAGGCCACCGACAGCTCGGGCAAGATCACCAAGCGCGGAGCCGAGAAGCTGATTTCGACAATCGACGAGTTCGCCAAGATTGCGGTCAGCTCCGGCTGCGAGGAGCTGATGGCCTTCGCCACGTCCGCGGTCCGCGACGCCGAAAATTCCGACGACGTGCTGGCCCGTGTCCGCAAGGAGACCGGTGTCGACTTGCAGGTGCTGCGCGGGGTCGACGAGTCGCGGCTGACCTTCCTGTCAGTGCGCCGGTGGTACGGGTGGAGTGCGGGGCGAATCATCAACCTCGACATCGGCGGCGGCTCGCTGGAATTGTCCAGCGGCGTCGACGAGGAGCCGGAGATCGCGCTATCGCTGCCGCTTGGCGCCGGACGGTTGACCCGGGAGTGGCTGCCCGACGATCCGCCCGGTCGGCGCCGGGTGGCGATGCTGCGCGATTGGCTGGACTCCGAGCTGGCGGAGGCCGGCGTGACCGTGCTCGAAGCCGGCAGCCCTGACCTGGCGGTGGCAACGTCGAAGACGTTTCGGTCGTTGGCACGGCTGACCGGTGCGGCACCGTCGGCGGCCGGACCACGGGTGAAGAGGACACTGACAGCAAACGGCCTCAGACAACTCATATCTTTCATCTCTAGGATGACGACCGCTGACCGAGCTGAACTGGAAGGAGTTAGCGCCGAGCGAGCGCCGCAGATCGTGGCGGGCGCACTGGTGGCGGAGGCGAGCATGCGAGCGCTGTCGATTGAAACGGTGGATATCTGCCCGTGGGCATTACGGGAAGGTCTCATCTTGCGCAAACTGGACAGCGAAGCCGACGGAACTGCCCTCGTCGAGACCTCGGTGCGCGATGCTAGAGGCCAGGAGATTGATCGGAACGCGAACCGATCGAGAGGCGACAAACAATGACCGGATCAGACCCCGAGACCGATAGCTCGGGCACTCGGCCGATCTCGGTGGCCGAATTGCTGGCGAAGAATGGAACCCTTGGCGCCCCGGCGGTCACTCGACGGCGACGCCGTCGGCGCGGCGATAACGAAGCGGTCACCGTCGCCGAGCTAACCGGCGAGCTTCCGGTCATCAGTGACGACGACGAGACCGAGCATGGCGCCAACGGGTCAGTCCAGGTTGCCGAACCGGCCGCCGAGCGAGTGACCGAAGACCGGCCCAAAACCGCGTACTGGTCCGAACCCGAGCCGCGCTGGCCCAAGTCCCCGCCGCAGCCGCAACGCGCAACGGGGCCGGAGCGCAGCGCTTACCCGCGGCCTCTGCGGCACACCGACGCGCCCGATGCCGAGCGATCGGGCGCCGAAGGCATGAGTCCGGATCCGCTGGACCATTACGCCGATGGCCCGGTAGACGTGATGGACTCCGAGGTGCGCGAAGCCCAACCCGCGACCGAGGACTCTGCCTACGTGCGTTCCTACCTGCAGGCTACGGATTCGACACTGTTCGGCGGGCAAACCCTCGCTGATGAGATGGCTCGACGGCGCGCCGGCGAGCAGGCGGGCGCGGACTCGCTGACAGGCGAAGAAGAACTCGATGAGGCCCAGGATGCTCATCCCGCGCACGCCAGAATCGAGACCCTGTGGCGTGGCGGCCTGATCGTCTTGCAGTCGATCTTGGCCGTCGCGTTCGGCGCCGGGCTCTTCATCGCGTTCGACCAACTGTGGCGATGGAACAGCCTGGTGGCGCTGGTGCTATCGGTGCTGGTCATCCTCGGCCTGGTGGCCGGGGTGCGGGTGGTTCGCAAAACCGAGGACATCGCCAGCACGCTGATCGCGGTTGCAGTCGGGGCGATGATCACCCTGGGGCCACTGGCCCTGTCCTTGCAATCGGGCTAGGCGTCACCCACAGACAGTGCGCCCAGCAATCAAAGTCGGACTGTCGACGGCCTCGGTCTACCCGTTGAGGGCCGAGGCCGCGTTCGAGTATGCGGCCAGGCTCGGCTGCGACGGGGTCGAGCTGATGGTTTGGAGCGAGTCGGTCAGCCAGGACATCGATGCCGTCAAGAAGCTGTCGCGGCGCTATCACGTGCCGGTGCTCTCGGTGCACGCTCCCTGCCTGCTGATCTCGCAGCGGGTGTGGGGTTCCAACCCGATTGTCAAGCTGGAACGCAGCGTGAAGGCCGCTGAACAACTGGGCGCGCAGACCGTCGTCGTGCATCCGCCGTTCCGCTGGCAACGGCGCTACGCCGAGGGATTCACCGAGCAGGTTTCGACACTCGAAGCATCAAGCGACGTGATGATCGCGGTGGAAAACATGTTCCCGTTTCGGGCGGACCGCTTCTTCGGGGCCGACCAGTCACGGGAACGTATGCACAGACGTGGCGGCGGCCCGGGCCCGGCGATTTCGGCGTTCGCGCCGTCTTTCGATCCGCTGGACGGCAACCACGCGCACTACACGCTGGACCTGTCGCATACCGCGACCGCCGGCACCGATGCGCTGGACATGGCACAACGGATGGGCCCCGGGCTGGTGCATTTGCACCTGTGCGACGGCAGCGGCCTGCCCGCCGACGAACACCTGGTGCCGGGCCGGGGAACGCAACCTACCGCCGAGGTGTGCCAGATGCTGGCCGGCAGCCATTTCGCGGGCCATGTCATCCTCGAGGTGTCCACCTCCGGAGCGCGT
>DATIOT010000576.1:0-12724 GCA_035472875.1 Mycobacterium sp. | reverse complement strand
GGACCACGCTGCTGGTCTCCAGTCATGTGATGGACGAAGCCGACCATTGTGGTGACCTGTTGCTGATGCGCGACGGTTACCTGGTCGCCCACACCACCCCGACCCAACTACGAGAGGACACCGGATGCACGTCACTGGAGGACGCGTTTCTGTCCATCATCAAGCACAGCACCAAGCTCCAAGCCGGATAGGGCTGAAGGCGTACGCAGCGACCACCACGCGGATCCTGCGCCAGCTGGCCGCTGATCACCGCAGCGTCGCGTTGATCCTGCTGGTACCAATCCTGGTCATCACGCTGATGTACTTCATGTTCGAAAACGCTCCGCACCGGCCGGGAACCCCAACACCGTTCAACAATGCCTGCCTGATCCTGCTGGGTCTTTTCCCGCTTTTCGTGATGTTCATCATCACGTCGATAACGATGCAGCGCGAACGGGCCTCGGGGACGCTGGAGCGCATCCTGACCACTCCGCTGCGCCGGCTCGACCTGCTGATCGCCTACGGCAGCGCATTCTCCATCGCCGCTGCGGCGCAAGCCATTGTGGCGTGCATCGTGTCGTTTTGGTTGCTCGGCTTCGACACTGCAGGCAGCCCGATGTGGGTGTTCGTGATCGCGATCGTCAACGCCGTGCTGGGTGTCGGGCTGGGCCTACTCTGTAGTGCGTTCGCCCGCACCGAGTTTCAAGCGGTCCAATTCATACCGCTGGTGATGGTGCCGCAGTTGCTGCTGGCCGGCATCATCGTCCCTCGAGCGTTGATGGCTCACTGGTTGCAGTGGATCAGCAACGTACTGCCGGCCAGCTACGCGCTGGAAGCGCTGCAGCAGGTGGGTGCGCACACCGAACTAACCGGTATCGCAGTGCGCGACATCATCGTCGTCATGTGTTTCGCGTTCGCGGCGCTGTGCCTGGCCGCGGCGACATTGCGGCGACGGACGCCCTAGCGTGCCAACCACCCACACCGGGCGCAGGCGGCCCGGGCGACCGGCCGGGAGCTCCGACACTCGGGACCGGATCCTGGCCAGTGCTCGGGAACTGTTTGCCCGCAACGGTATTGATAGAACATCGATACGGGCTGTGGCCGCTGGGGCTGGAGTGGATGCCGCCCTGGTGCATCACTACTTCGGCACCAAGCAGCAGCTTTTTGCGGCCGCGATCCATCTTCCGATCGACCCCATGACGGTGCTGGTGCCGATGCGGGAAACGCCGCTGCAGGAGCTCGGGTTGCGGCTGCCGTCAGTGCTGTTGCCGATATGGGATTCCGAGATGGGCGCGGGTTTGATCGCGACGCTGCGATCCTTGCTTTCCGGTGCCGACGTGAGCCTGGCGCGCTCATTCCTGCAAGAGGTCGTCGTCGTGGAGGTGGGTTCACGTGTCGACACACCACCGGGGACGGGCAAGATCCGCGCTCAGTTCGTCGCCTCGCAGTTGATGGGCGTGGTCATGGCTCGCTACATAGTGCAGATCGAACCGTTCGCATCGTTGCCGGCCGAGCAGATCGCTAAAACTATCGCGCCGAATCTGCAGCGCTACCTCACTGGGGATTTGCCGGACGGCCTCGCTCCATGAGCCGAGCGTGCTCGTCGTCGTCGACGTCGCGGGCCTCGTCGATCAACAGCACCGGGATGCCGTCCTCGATGCGATAGGCCCGCCGCAGCCGTGGGTTATAGAGCAGCTCGTCGTCGACCAGCACCAGCGGACCCCGGTCAGCGGGGCACACCAGAATGCTCAGCAGTGAGTCGTCAACCACGTCAGTGCTCGCCACTCAGTTCTGACCGCACCCCCGGCGTCAGCCGGCGGAACTCATTGCTCCCCGCGTCGAAATACCATGCCTGGC
The DNA here is from genome assembly GCA_035472875.1 of Mycobacterium sp. Classification (GTDB taxonomy): domain Bacteria; phylum Actinomycetota; class Actinomycetes; order Mycobacteriales; family Mycobacteriaceae; genus Mycobacterium. The sequence continues at coordinate 10,888 of DATIOT010000576.1, read as the reverse complement.
GTCCCGGCTTGGGAATCCCGGCCGCGCGCAGGGCACTGACGGTGGGACGGTAGGTCGTCGGGCTGAGCGGCAGGTCCGCCACCACGTGCACGATATCGGGTCCCCGCCCGACGGGCATGCCGGCAACGGCCTCGGTCAGGTCCGCCGCCGTGATGGTCGCTCCGGGCAGCAGCGCTACCGCCGACACCGCCACCTGCTGAGTTCCCACCGACACGCCGTAGGTCGCCGCAAGGTCTACGCCGTTGATGAGGCCCAGCGCGTCGGTAACAAGCTCGGCGTAGACCATCCCCCGGCTGGTGTGGACCTCCGAGCCGCGCCTGCCCGCCAGCCAGTAGTCCCCGTCCTCGTCCCGGCGGAACAGATACTCCGTCGATATCCAGGTGTCGGCGGGCGCGAACACTCCGCGTTTGACCGACGCGGTCGGATCAATCGGCCCCTTGGATTGAGCGAGCAGCACACCGATCTGGTCGACGTCGGCGACCTGTACGAAGCCGCGGTCGTCCTCCAGGATCAGGTCATGTTCGGCGTCGTAGGCACCGAGCTCGACATGGCCGGCGCCTGGCAACGGACGACCCTTGCTGCCGATCTTGGCACCGGACACGTTGGCCAATACCGCCTGCCCGTCGGTGGTAGCAAAGAACTCGACGACGTGAGCGGGCGCGAACTTCTCCACGACCCGCTCCCACAATCCGGTCGGCATGCCCGAGCCGATGAACAGCCGCACCGGATGATTGCCCTGCAGCACAAACGCCGGATCGTCGACGACCTCACGCAGCATGGCCCAGGTGTACGACACCACCGTGACGCCGTATTGCCGTATCTCCTGGACGAACCGGTCCGGTTGCAGGCCGCGTGACAGGGCGATGCGCGTACCGCCGACGACCGCGCCACCCAGGTTGACCAACAGGGCGGATTCGTGGTGCAGCGGCGTCAAGCAGTACACGGTGTCTCTGCGGTCGAGGACGGCCGTCGAAGCGGTTCCGAAGGCCGACACCGCCCAGCGGTAGTTGGTGATCTGCTTGGCGACCAGCTCGCCGCTGGCCGTGCTGAATGCAATGGCCGCCAGGTCGCGCGCCAACCCCGGGTTGGGCCGATACCACGCGGGCAGCTCGACGGCGTCCGGGTCGATCTTTTCCATGTCGATGACATCGGCGTCCTCCGGCAAGTGCAGATCGCGCGACTCTCCACCACCCAGCACCAGCACCTGTCCCGGTTGTTGGCGGGCGGCATCCAGGTTGGTGGGGTCGGTCAGGATCTCGGTCACTCCCCCGAGCCGGATCGTTGTGGCCAGGTCGGCGTCGGGCCGCATCACCACGGCAACCGCACCGAGCCGGGACAGAGCGGCGATCGCGACCAGCGCGCTGGGCCGTGTCTCCATCAGCACACCCACCCGGTCGCCCTGCCTTACTCCGACTTCGATCAGGCCGCGAACGACGTTGTTGATACGCCGGTTCACGGCCTCGTAGGTGTGCACGCGCCCGTCGAACAACAAGAATTCGCCCTGTGGGGCGTCGTGTGCCTGTTCGTCGATGATGCGGCCCAGCGAGATCCGGGTGTGGTCGTTGAGCTGTCCAAGCCGTGCCAGCCGCGGCAGCGTGCGGACCGTCTCCACGGCCAGGGTGCGCATCGATTTGTTGGCCGCCACGACCGTGTTGGCCGCACCGCGAGCCACCGCCAGCGCCGCCTCGGAAACCTCCCCTATGCCGTGGGCTAGCCGGGAGCTGAAGGCGACTCCGCTGTCGGTGTGCTCTTCCGGCTGGTCGGCCATCAGGTCGATGCCGTCCGGCTTGTCACCGCCGGCGGAGACCCAGCGCACCCACTCCGCGACCGTCGGCCAGCTCTCCCTGGCCGCCCTCGATCCCACGACCAGGCCGAAATGGCCTGTGCGGATGAGGTATTCGTACACCTCGGCGTTGGGCGCCGCCCGCCGAATGCCGCGCACCGACGCGGGCTGGCCGATATCGTCAACCTCGCCGACAAACGCCAGTATCGGGCAGGTGATATCGGTGAGCGTCACCATCTGTCCGCTGATGGCGAAACCACCGGTCATCATCCGGTTGTGCGCGATGAACTGCTTGAGCAACTCGGAGATCGCCGGGCCCGACCAGGCGATCCACCCTTCGCGCTCTAGGAATCTGCGCTGCTGCTCGCGCGGCAATAGAGCCTCCCGGTCGTGCAGCTGACGCACGAAGTCCACCCGGGCCTTGGCGGTTTTCAGCGGATCCATCATCTGAAAACCGGTGCGCGCCAACCAACTTGGGATGTCCAGCCGATTGAAGACGTGATCCGCCATGAAATCAGCGACCGCAACGCCCATGTTTGCCGGAATGCCCATGGGCAAGGCGGCCAGGGTGTCCACCGGGGAGCCGAACGCCACGATGCTGGCGACGTTCTTCGAACGCCGGTATGCCGCGGCCTGGTAGCAGAACATCCCGCCCTGCGAATACCCGACCAGGTGCACATCGTGGCCGGTGACGTCCTTCACCGAGTCGATCGCTTGACTGAGCGCGACGATATGGTCGGCCAGGTTCCGGCGCATGCCGCCTTCGACCTTGTCGGGTGAGCCGAAGTCGATGACCCACGGATCCAGCCCATTGGCGTGCAGGATCCCCGCTGCGCCGTCCTCGCGGGTGACGTCCCACATGTCCGCCGACATCATCATCGGGTGCACCATCAGCACGGGCGGCCCCACCGGAGCGTGCCCCGGCCGATTGTCCGGTGGAAAGTACCGCCGCAACTTGTACATCGGTACGCTCTCGACGATCTGTGACGGCGACGGCACACTCCCGGTTTCCAGGCCGCCCAGCCGCAGGACTTCCAGGCCGTTTTGCGCCGTGGCGACCAGCCGCTCGACCGGGCGTGTGACCACCGAAAAATTGAGATCCACCGCTGCTCCCTGACTCTTGACAGCCTGGACATCATGGCACATCGGCGTGCTTAACGGTCTTGGTCAGGCTGTTTGCCTGCGCCAGCAACGACGGCCGGTAGCGTCGGCCCGGTGGCGCACCTACTGGGGGCCGAGGCCGTACACCTGGAATATCCGACTCAGGTGGTATTCGATTCGGTCACCCTCGGAGTCAACGATGGCGCGCGCATCGGCATCGTGGGGCGAAACGGGGACGGCAAGTCCAGCCTGCTGGGTCTGCTGACCGGTCAACTGCGGCCCGACTCCGGACGGGTTACCCAACGCAGCGCGCTGCGGGTCAGCGCGCTCAGCCAGGCAGACACCCTCGACCCGGATCACACCGTTGGCTGGACATTGGTCGGCGACCAGGCCGAACACCAGTGGGCAGGTGACGCGCGGGTGCGCGACGTGGTCGGCGGACTGGTGTCCGACATCGCCTGGGACGCGACGGTCGCCACCCTCAGCGGTGGCCAGCGGCGACGGGTGCAGCTTGCCAACCTGCTGGTGGGCGAATGGGACGTGATCGCCCTCGATGAGCCCACCAACCACCTCGACATCGAAGGCATCACCTGGCTGGCCGGGCATCTGCGGCAACGCTGGGCGCGCAACACCGGCGGACTGCTGCTGTGACGCACGACCGCTGGTTTCTCGACGAAGTCGCGACCGCCACCTGGGAGGTGCGCGATGGGATCGTTGAACCGTTCGAAGGCGGGTACGCGGCGTATGTGCTGCAGCGCGTCGAGCGGGATCGGCTGGCCGCCGCGGCCGAAGCCAAACGGCAGAACTTGATGCGCAAGGAGCTGGCCTGGTTACGGCGGGGCCCGCCGGCGCGCACCTCGAAGCCCAAGTTCCGGATCGAGGCTGCCAACCAACTGATCGCTGACGTGCCGCCACTGCGCAACAGCGTCGAGCTGGCCAAGCTGGCAACCGCCCGGCTGGGAAAGGATGTCATCGATCTGCTCGACGTGTCGGTCTCGTTCGACGGCCGCCCGGTACTGCGCGATATCGAATGGCGGATCGGCCCGGGTGAACGCACCGGCATCGTCGGGGCCAACGGCGCCGGGAAGTCGACCCTGCTCGGATTGATCGCCGGCACCGTTCAGCCCGACACCGGCCGCGTCAAGCACGGCAAGACTGTCAAGCTCGCCGTACTCGACCAGCAAGGCGATCAGCTGACCCAAGTCGCCGATGACCGGATTGTGGAGGTGTTGGGCAGGCTGCGCGGCGGCTATCAGGTCGACGGCCGCGAGGTGACCCCGGCCCAGCTGCTGGAGCGACTCGGTTTCGCGCGCGACCAGCTCTCCGCGCGAGTCAGCGACCTGTCCGGCGGGCAGCGACGGCGGTTGCAGCTCATGCTCACGCTGTTGTCCGAGCCCAACGTCTTGCTCCTCGACGAGCCCACCAATGACGTGGACACCGACATGCTGACCACCACCGAGGATTTACTCGACTCCTGGGCGGGCTCCTTGATCGTCGTCTCGCATGACCGGTATCTGCTGGAACGCGTCACCGATCAGCAGTACACGATTCTCGACGGCCGGTTGCGGCATCTGCCCGGCGGCATCGACGAATATCTGCGGCTGGCTGCCCATTCCGCGCCCGCGGAGGAGCCACCACCGCGAACGCCTGCCGCCCAGCCGCAGGCGATGTCCGGCGCGCAGCGTCGCGCCGCCGAGAAGGAGTTGGCCTCGATCGACCGCCAGCTCGCACGGCTGGCTGACCGGATTGCGGCCAAACACACCGAACTCGCTGAGCATGACCAGTCCGACCACATCGGCATCAGTCAACTGACGGAAGAGTTGCGTGCCCTGCAAGACGACGTCGGCACCTTGGAGGGTCGCTGGCTGGAGCTATCGGAGGTGCTCGAATGAGTACGTATCGGCCGGTGCCTTACCTTCCCGGCGAGGCGTTACTCGCCCTGTACCGGCGACGCGGTGCGGTGATCAATTCCGGCATCGGCCGGCACGGCTACACCTACCTGCTGGGCGCCGAGGCGAACAGGTTCGTGTTTGCCAATGCCGATGCGTTCAGCTGGCGGGAGACGTTCGAGAACCTGGCTCTCGTCGACGGGCCCACCGCGCTGATCGTCAGCGACGGGGACGACCACCGGCGCCGCCGCAGCGTTGTGGCGCCGGGTCTGCGTCACCGACAGATCCAGGACTATGTGCAGACCATGGTGTCCAATATCGACACCGTCATCGACGGCTGGCAGCCCGGGCAACGGCTGGACATCTACCAGCAGTGCCGCTCCGCGGTCCGGCGCAGCACCGCAGAAAGCCTGTTTGGCCAGCGCATCGCCATGCACTCCGACTTCCTTGGCGAACAACTTCAGCCCCTGTTGGACCTCACCCACCAGTTGCCGCAAGTCGTGCAGTTGCAGCGGCGAGTCAACTCGCCGGGATGGCGTCGGGCGATGGAAGCGCGAATGCGCCTCAACGAGTTTGTCGACGCGCAGATCGCCGACGCGCAGGCTCAGCCCAAACCCGACGACCACATGCTGACCATGTTGATCAATGGTCGCGGTGAAGAGGGATATGCGTTGAGCAACGAGGAGATTCGCGACTCAATCATTTCGCTCATCACCGCCGGCTACGAAACCACGAGCGGCGCGCTGGCCTGGGCGATCTACACACTGCTGACCCTGCCCGGCGCGTGGGACAACGCCGCCGACGAAGTGAATCGCGTACTCGGCGACCGGCCGCCGGGCGCAGCCGACCTCGATGCGCTGACCTATCTCAATGGCGTTGTTCACGAGACGCTTCGGCTGTACTCACCCGGGGTGATCTCCGCCCGCCGGGTGATGCGTGACCTCCGGTTCGACGAGCACCGCATCCGTGCCGGACGGTTGCTGATCTTCAGCCCGTACGTCACCCACCGACTCCCCGAGCTATGGCCCGACCCAACCGAATTCCGGCCGGCGCGCTGGGATCCCGACACACCGGATTACCGCAAGCCCGCGCCACATGAGTTCATCCCGTTCAGCGGCGGCATGCACCGGTGCATCGGAGCAGCGATGGCAACCACCGAGATGACGGTCATGCTTGCCCGCCTGGTCGGCAGGATCAGGTTCCGGCTGCCCGCTCAGCGCATTCGCGCGGCCAACCTCGCCGCGCTGGCCCCGCGGCCGGGACTGACCGTCGAAGTCACCGATTTAGTGCCAGCGCAGTAGCACGAGTTCGGTGCCGAATCCCGGACCCATTGCAAGCAACAGCCCGGGGCTTCCGCTGGGCGGTGGTTTGACGATCGTGTCGCGCAAGATGTGCAGCACCGAGGCCGACGAAAGGTTGCCGATTTCGCCGAGCGAGCGCCAGGTCAGTTCGAGTGCCTCCGGGGGCAGCTCGAGGCTCTTGGTGATCGCGTCGATCACCTTGGGACCACCGGGATGGCCCACCCAGGCGCCGATGTCGTCCGTGGTCAACCCGTGCGAGGCGAGGAACTTCTTGACGTCGTCGGCCAGGTAGCGCTCGATAAGCGTGGTGAGCTCCGGAGACAGCACCAGCTGGAGGCCGGAGGTACCAACGTTCCAGCCCATGATGTGCAGCGATTCCGGGTAGAGGCGGCAGCGCGAATCGAGGATGTCGGGCCCGCTCGCCGTTACTTGTTCGGCGCGACGGTCGCCGACGGCGACCACCGCGGCTGCCCCGTCACCGAACATCGCAGTGGCGACCAGACCTGACACAGTTGGCTTGACCGCCGGGAAGGTGAGCGAGCAAAGCTCGACGGACACCAAGACCGCGACGTCGTCGGGCGCACCACACAGATAGTCGTGTAGCCGGCCGACCCCCGCTGCCCCCGCTGCGCAGCCCAGGCCGAACAGCGGCACCCGGCGCACATCCCGGCGCAAACCGAGTCGTCCGGCGATCCGGGCGTCCAGCGTTGGCACCGCAACGCCGGTGACGGTCGTGGTGGCGATCATGTCGATGTCCCCGGGTTGCAGACCCGCCTCGCTAAGCGCGCCCAGCAGCGCCTCGCAGCCAAGGTCCACCGCGTTTTCGAGGAAGATCTCGTTCGCCTCACTGAAGTCGGTCAGCGACGCGTACTTATCCAGGGGCAGAACCAGGTGGCGGCTGTTGACCTTCGCGCCGGCGTGCAGACGCCGAACGATCCCTTCGTGCTCCTTCAATACAGGAAACTCGACAAATTGGTCAGTGATCTCGCTCTGGCTGTAACGATACGGTGGCAACACACCAAACACACCTGCGATGACGCTCATGCCCCTGCTCTCTTAAGTCTCAATAAAATTCAATGTCCGAAGTCTAGGTGGTCTTCCGCGGTACGGCAAAGTTACTGGTATTCAACATCTGTCGAATACGTACCCCGAGCATTCCCGCGTAATCAATTCTGCCAGAGCAGGTTTCGTTATTCAACACCATCGTCATCGTCTGGGTTAAGCGCCATCGCGATCAGGGCGTCAGGACTTAAAGAGTCGATGATGTCATCACTGGCAGCTGGATCAGGTACAACCTTTTCGGGCTCGCCGGCGAGCAATAATAGTTTGTCCAGCAATCCGGTTCTTCGAAGCTCCTGCAGAGGAATCTTTCGCAGCGTAGACAGAATTTTCTCGTCCACTGATTCTTCGTGATCGCCATGCAGAAGTTTTTGAAGGTGATCGGCCAATGCCATTGGACTGGGATAGTCAAAGATCAGAGTGCGCGATAAGGCCAACCCCGTTTCGGTTTTAAGGCGGTTGCGCAGTTCGACCCCGGTCAGCGACTCAAACCCGAGGTCCTGAAAGGCGCGCTCGGCATCGATGTCATGGCTGTCCGAGTGCCCCAAGACGGCCGCCGCATGCGTGCGCACCAACTCGACCAGCTGACGGTGCTGCTCCTTGGGTGCAAGCCCGGTCAACCGTTCGGCGAAGTCGGCAGACCGAGTCTTTGTTGGGGACGGCGCATCTCCCCCAGCGCCAAGCCAAAAGCGGCGTCGCTGGAAGGCGTACGTGGGTAGCTCTACCCGTTGGGCACCCAGGCCGGCAAACACCGCGGCCCACTTCACGCCCATTCCGGTCGCAAACAACCGCCCAGCCGCGGTGAGCAGCGAATCGACTTCGGAATGGTCGTTGGCCATCGTCACCACCGACATCGCCTGCTCAGTGGTCAATGACTGCTCCACCGAGGCCGTCAACACGCCACCAGGACCCACTTCCACGAACACTCCGGCCCCCAACGACTGGGCCACCTGTACACCGTCAACAAAACGCACCGGCACGCGCATTTGCTCGACCCAATAATCCGCTGACCCATACCCAGGCCCCGCCAACAGGCCAGTAGCATTCGACACCAACCCAATCCGCGGCTCGACGGCCGACACCCCAGCCAACACGCGTCCAAACTCGGCGATCATCGGCTCCGCCACCTCGGCCTCACTGGCAGTCACCGCAACCATCGCACCACCAGCGGGCAACCCGGCCATCAACTGGCCCCGAGCTGCTACCACCTGCGCCGCATCATCGAGCGTCAACACTCCTGCCACATACGCCGCGGCGATCTCGCCCGCTGAGTGACCCAGCACCACATCCGCGACCACACCCCAAGACCCCCACAACGCCGCCAGCGCGACCTCGATGGCAAACAACGCCGGCTGAGCAAACTCGGGGCTTTGTAGCAGGTCGACATCATCACCCCAAATCACCCCCTTGAGCGGCATCCGTAGATGGCGATCCAACGCCGCCTCGGCCTCATCAAAAGCCTTCGCGAACACCGGGAATCGCTCATAGAGCTGCCGACCCATCCCCAACCACTGCGAGCCTTGTCCGGGAAACACAAACACCGCCTTGCCCACCGAGCGGGCCCGCCCCACCACCACATTCGCGCCTGGCTCCCCGGAAGCCAACCCCGCCAACCCCGCCGTCAGGGTTGCGCGATCGCCGCCCACCAGCACCGCCCGATGCTCGAACACTGACCGCGTCGTAACCAACGACCACCCCACATCGGCCACACCCAAATCCGCATCAGCACTCACGTGCGCCAACAACCGATCCGCCTGACCAGCCAACGCGTCCGCCGACCGAGCCGACACCACCCACACCACCACCGGCCTAGCGTCATTGCGCTGCGCCACAACACCTTCCAATTGCGCAGACGGCTCCTCGACAATCACATGCGCATTGGTCCCCCCCATTCCGAATGACGACACCCCGGCCCGCCGCGGTTGGCCCTGCACCGGCCAGGGCTTCGGCGTCGTATTGACGTGCAGCCCAAGTGCTTCCAGATCAATTTCGGGATTAGCGCTGGCATAGTTGAGACTTGGTGGAATCACGGCATTTTCGATTGCCAGTACGGCCTTGAGCAGGCCCGCGATTCCGGCGGCGCTTCCGGCGTGGCCGATGTTGGTGTTGACCGATCCCACACTCACCGGACGATGTCGACGCTCGGCGAACACTTCCCCCAGCGCCTTCGCCTCCACCAGATCGCCGATTTCGGTGCCGGTCCCGTGGGCCTCGATGTAGTGGATATCGTTGCTATCCAGGCAAGCGCTGGAGAGCGCACGTCGGATGACGTCGGCTTGCCCCGACACCGAGGGTACGGTCTGGCCGGCCGAGCTGTGCCCGGCATTTCCGACCGCGCTGCCGCGAATGATTGCGCGGATGCGGTTTCCGTCGTCGAGCGCAGCGCGTAATGGCTTCAATAGGACCAAGGCACCGCCTTCGCTTCGCACGTAGCCGTCCGCGCGTGCATCGAATGCGTAGGTGTGACCTGACGTCGACATAGCGCCGAATTCTGTTTCGAGCATTGCTGTTTCGTCTACCAGGTTGAGATGTATCCCACCGGCTATCGCAAGCGGCGACTCGCCCATGCGCAGGCTTTCACATGCGAGGTGAACCGCGACCAGGGAAGACGATTGACCGGAATCGACTGTCATGCTGGGGCCATGCAATCCGAAGGCATACGAGATCCTGTTGGCGATCATTCCCCGGCTGATTCCGGCAAACGAGTGATGATCGAGATTGTCCGCGGCATCGCGAAGCGTCAGGACGGCATAGTCATCGGTCATCGCTCCGAGGTAAATCGAAACTTGCTCGCCGCGTAGCGTTTCCGGCACCGTGGATGCATCTTCGCACAACTCCCACGCCAATTCGAGCGCCAATCGCTGCCGCGGGTCCATCGCGCGTGCCTCGCGTGGCGATAGGTTGAAGAAATCCGCGTCGAAGTCAGCGACGTTGCCTGCCAACTGCGTCACTTCGAGTCCGTCGCGAACGAGATGCCAGAAATCGCGGGGGTTGGCAGCGGCGGGGAACCTGCAAGCGAGTCCGATGATTGCTACGTCTGTCGACGACACGACATCCTCAAATCATTGCGGGCATCAGGGGCCGAGATCTTCGTCGAGGATGGCGAAGAGTTCGCGTTCGGTGGCGGTGCTGATGTCGTCGTCGAAGGGGTGGGATTGGTCGGGACCCGGAGGTGGAGTGGTGAGACCGGTCAGGATGGTTTGGATGCGGGCAGAGAGGTTTGTTTTGTCGTCCGGGGTCCAGCCGGGTTGGTCGACCAATGTTTGCAGTTCGCGGGCGATGTCGTTGAAGCGAGCCATCCGGTCGGGTTCCCCGCTGGGTGTGCCGTTGGTGATCGTCGCCGAGCCGAGCTGCTCGTCCACGTATTCGGCCAGCGCTGTGGGGGTGGGGTAGTCGAAGATCAGCGTGGGCGAAAGGGTAAGTCCGGTAGCGGTTTTAAGCCGGTTACGCAGCTCCACGGCGGTCAGTGAGTCAAACCCGAGGTCTTGGAACGCCACGTGAGCGCCGATATCGGCGCTGGAACGACCCAAAACGGTTGCCGCGTTGGTGCACGCCAATTCCACCAGCTGGAGGTGACGCTGCTCAGCACTCAGCCCCTGTAGCCGTGCGGCCAACGCGGACATCGACATCGCGCTGTCGGTGTCAGCGACCAGCCGCCGCCGTGGACGAGTGACCAACTCACGAAGCAACGGCGGCACTACGCCGCTTGCGCTCAGCCCTGCCGCGTCGAGGCGGGCGGCCACTAGCACCGAGCG
>DATIOT010000575.1:0-2266 GCA_035472875.1 Mycobacterium sp. | reverse complement strand
CGCCAGTGGCGACTACGGGCCCGTCGAGCTGGCCGTAGTTCTCGAGGAATGCGGTGCGGCCATCGCGCCAATCCCGTTGCTGAGCAGTGCCGGTCTGGCCGCTGGCGCGTTGCGTGCCTGTCGCCCGGCCCTTGACGCCGTGCTCACCGACATTGCCGGCGGCGTCGTCGCCACGCTGGCGGTCCACTCGCCCGGACGCCGACTACCGGGGGCCGCGATGACGCTGGAGCGGGGCTGGCTGCGTGGACGTGCGGTCGCGGTGCCCAACCTGTCCCGTGCGGAGCTGATCATCACGCTGGCCCGATCCGACGACGGGATCGTCGCCGCGGTAGTGCGCTGTGGTGACGGCGTGAGGATCCTGTCCGGCGAGTGCACCGATCCCGCACAGCCGGTGGCCAACGTTGACATCGACGCCGAGCCGTTGGCCACCGCTCGCGTCGACATCGACGCGGCGTTGACGGCACCGTTGATAGCCGCTGCGGCCGACCTGGTCGGTATGGCGAGCGCCGCGCTGCACCGTTCCGTCGAGCACGCGAAGACACGCCGTCAGTTCGGGACGCCGATCGGGGCATTCCAGGGGATCAAACATGCGCTGGCCGACAACTACGTCAGCCTGGAACGCGCCCGCAGTCTCACCTACGCGGCAGCAGTCCGCCTCGGTGATCCCGGCACCGCACCCGCGGATGCCTGGACCGCCGCGGCGCTGGCCAAGGCGGCAGCCGGCGACGCGGCGGCCAATTGTGCGCGCACCGCGGTCCAGGTGCACGGCGCGCTGGCACAGACCTGGGAGCACGACATCCACCTCTACGTCCGGCACGCCTGGCAGGGCGCGGCCATGCTGGGCGACAGTCGCGCCCTCTACCACGCGGTGGGCTGCCGTTTCGCCGGAGGCGCCGGATGACGGCAGTGGTCGAGGAATTCGGCGCGTGGTTGACGGATTTCCTGCCGGATGACTACGACGAGAAGTATCGCCAGTACCGGTGGGACCTCACGCTGCGGCGGGGCTATCAGCGGGCCGCCTTCGAGGCCGGATGGATACAACCGACCTGGACGCGCGAGCACGGCGGACGATCGCTGGGCTTGCGCGACGCAATGGAAGTCCGCCTCGAGGCGGCAATACGATCCGCGCCCAAGCTGCCCAACATCGCCGGTCCCAACGTCGCCGCGCCCGGCATCCGTCAATTCGGCACACCCGCCCAGATCGACCGCCTGCTAGTCCCCCTGCTGCGCGGCGACGAATGGTGGGCGCTGGGCATGTCCGAACCGGAAGCCGGGTCGGATTTCGCCGGACTGCGCACCCGCGCCGAGCGCGACGGAGACATATTCCGGGTGAACGGCCACAAGATCTGGACCACACAGGCGCACGAGTCGCGGTGGTGCACCCTGTATGCCCGCACCGATCCGGAAGCGCCGAAACACCGCGGCATCTCCTGCCTGATCCTCGACATGCAATCACCCGGGGTAAGGATCGAGCCCATCCGGATGGCGTCGATCTCCGACGAGACGTTCTGCGAGGTTTTTCTCGAAGACGTCGAGGTACCGGTGGAAAACCTGCTGGGGCCACTCAACGGCGGCTGGAACGTCGCGTTGTCGTCGCTGCAGCATGAACGCCAGATGATCTGGATCATGAACTGGGTCGAGATCAAGCGCGGGCTCGACTCGGTCCGCGACAGCGGCGCCGCCGAGCACAGCGCAGACATCTACGCCGAACTCGGGTCGCTGCTCGCCGATGCCGAAGCCCTGCGGGCCACCGGCTATCGCGCCCTGGCCAACGAACTGGCCGGACGGCCCAGCCCAGAAGCCGACATCCTTAAACTGCTCGGGTCGGTTACCTTGCAACGGGTTTGGGAACTCAGCGCCGTGGCGGCAGGGCCACATTCAGTGGGCGACCCGGATCTGCTCTTCGAACGCCAGGACGCGCTGGCCGCGACCATCTACGGCGGGACGTCGGAGGTCCAGCGCAACATCATCGCCGAGCGGCTGCTCGGGCTGCCGAAGGGATGACGACGATGGATTACGACCTCGGCGACGACGCCGGCGAGCTGCGAAACCACTTGCGGGAGCTCATATCCAATCACATCCCCGCCGACTTCCTCGGCGCCTGCACCGACGATCCACAAGACCTGGCCACCACCGAGACGTTCTGCAAGTTGCTGGCTTCCGAGGGCCTGCTCGCGCTGGCCTGGCCGAAAGAGCATGGCGGCGGAGGTGGGTCGGTATGGCAGCCGACGGTACTGCGCGAGGAAATGTGGGCCCAACACGAACC
>DATIOT010000574.1:0-3399 GCA_035472875.1 Mycobacterium sp. | reverse complement strand
GTCGACGGTGTGTATCCGGTTGGCTCGCAGCTACCGACCGAACACCAATTGTGTGAGCGATTCGCGGTCAGCCGCTACACCGTCCGCGAAGCGCTACGCCGGCTGCGCGAGGACAACCTCGTCGCGTCGCGACCACGAGCGGGCACACGTGTGGTTCCCCGGCCAGCGTCGAGTTCCTATGCGCAGGATGTGATGTCGATCGACGACCTGCTCGCGTTCGCGGCCGGCGCGCAGCTGAACATCGAGTCCAACGCGATGGTGACGATCGACGATGACCTCGCCGCTCGAACCGGACTGGAGGCCGGCACGCAGTGGCTATCCGTGCGCGGCTACCGGCAAGCCGACGGCGCGTCGGTGCCCCTGTGCCGAACGGAGTACTACATCAGCCGCACTTTCGCCGCGGTCGGCAGGCTGCTGCAACGCCACACCGGCCCGATTTTTCCGTTGATCGAGGACCTGTTCGGCGTGACCATCGCCGAGTTGCACCAAGAGATCGCCGCGGTAGTGCTCTCGCCTGAATTGGCCGACGGCCTCGGAGTTGAGGCCGGGACGGCAGCGCTGCAGATGCAGCGCACCTACAAGACCTCTGATGGTGCTGTCGCCCAGGTGACTATCAACACTCACCTCTCGTCGAGCTTTCGGTACGCGATGACCATGCGCCGCGTGAATGGTTAGGCCGATCGGGGTGAAGGCCAGGGCCCACCAAGACACCGCACGCGCGGCAGAGGCATACCGGCGCGGGCTGTGGGTGCATACCACACTGGCCGACTCACTGCGCGCGGCCGCAGAGGCCTCGCCCCGGCGAACGGTGTTGGTGGACGCGGACACTCGGCTGGACTGCGCCACGCTATACACCCAGGCCACCGGGCTGGCGGCCGACCTGCTGGCGCGCATACCGACCGGCAGCGTCGTGTCGTTCATGCTGCCGAACTGGCACGAGGCCGCTGTCATCTATCTGGCCGCGACGCTGGCCGGGATGGTGGTGAACCCGATCCTGCCGTCGCTGCGCGACCACGATCTGCGTTTCATCCTTGAAGACGTCGAAACCGCAATGATCTTCATCCCGCACCAATTCGGCGGCCATGACTACGCAGCGATGCTCGAACGCGTCACCGCGGCAATGGGCTCACCCCCCGAAGTGGTGGTGCTGCGCAGCGACGCCGGTTCACACACGCCGTACCCGGCGCTGTTGAGGCATCAGCCCGATGCCGCGAAGCTGCCGTCCCTGAATCCCGACGCCGTGCGGATGGTCCTCTACACATCCGGCACCACGGGCCGCCCTAAAGGCGTGTTGCACAGCCACAATTCGATACATGCGCTGATCCGTCAGATCCGCGACCACTGGACAGTCGATCCGGGCGACACGTTCCTGGTCCCGTCGCCGATCGCCCACATCGGCGGCTCGATCTATTCGTTCGAATGCCCGCTGCTGCTGGGCACCACCGCGGTACTCATGGACCGGTGGGATCCGTCAGCCGCTGTGGCGCTGATGAACAGCGATCGGTGCACCCACATGGCCGGGGCGACACCCTTTCTGCAGCAGCTGCTGTCCGCTGCTGAGCGCGCCGGCACCCGCCTGCCCGATTTGAAGGTGTTCATCTGCGGCGGCGCCTCCGTGTCGCCGTCGCTGATTCGACGCGCCGCCGAGTATTTCGACCAGGCGGTAGTCACCCGAGTGTACGGCTGCACGGAAGTGCCCGTCACGACTGTCGGCGCACCTCGGCGAGATGAATCCGGCTGCGCCGCAAGCACCGACGGAAGGCCAGGCATCGCCGAGATCAGGCTCGTCGCGCACGAAGCCGCGCCGACCGGTGAAGGTGAAATTTGTGTGCGTGGCCCGCAGATGCTGCTGGGTTATCGGCACCCCGAGGACGACGTCGACTCTTTTGATGCGGCAGGGTTCTTCCGCACCGGAGATCTTGGGCGCTGGGTCGATGACCAGTATCTCGTCGTCACCGGCCGGGCCAAGGACGTCATCATCCGCAACGGCGAGAACATCTCGGCCAAGGAAGTCGAGGATCTGCTCGCCGACCACCCCCGGTATCGCCGAAATCGCGGTCGTCGGGCTGCCCGACGAGCGCACCGGAGAACGGGCTTGTGCAGTGATCGTGCCTGCGGGCGCGGCGAGGCCGGACGTCGCGAGCCTGCTCGCGCTGCTGGAGAGCAGAGGTGTCGCGAAATTCAAGGCGCCAGAGCAGGTGGTCATCTGGGATGCGCTGCCGAAGAACGATGCAGGCAAGATACTCAAGCATCAGATCCGAGCGGCGCTGACCAAGGATGGGTGAGATGCAGATCGCAATCGTCACGGGAGCAAGCAGCGGCATCGGCTTGGGATGTGCAACAAAACTCGCCGAGATGGGCATGGCGGTAGTTGGCACGGGCCGCGACGAGCACCGGCTGGCCGAGCTGGAAAAGGCTGTCAATGATCCAGATCGCGTCGCAACAATCGCTGCCGACTTGACCCATGATGACGCGCCGCGACGCATCGTGGACCTCGCGGTCACTCGGTGGGGGCACATCAACTTTCTGATCAACAACGCCGGGGTGGGCAGCCCCAAACCGCTACACGAAACAGACGACGAAACACTGGACCACTTTCTGGGTTTGATGCTGCGCGCCCCGTTCCGGCTCGCCCGCGAGGTGCTCCCACATATGGGACCCGGGTCGGCGATCATCAACGTCACATCGACTTTTGCGGTCATCGGCGGCCTGCGCGGCGGCGCCTACTCCGCGGCCAAAGGCGGGCTGACCGCGCTGACCACTCACATCGCGTGCCAGTACGGGGCATCCGGCATCCGCTGCAACGCCGTCGCGCCCGGTGTGACGCTGACACCGATGGTCGAGAAACGCTTGGAGGATGAGCAATTTCGCAAGATCAACACCGAGATGACGCCGCATCAGCGGTTGGGCAGTATCGATGACATTGCCAGCACCGTCGCGTTCTTATGCTCGCCTGGGGGAAGTTTCATCAACGGCCAAACGATCGTTGTCGATGGCGGATGGAGTTCGACGAAGTATCTGTCGGAGTTCGCGTTGACATCGCAGTGGATCGCGCGGTGAATCTGTTTGCGGTGCTCGATCAGGCCGCGAGCCGGTTCGCGGATCGTGGAGCGGTGTATCACGGAGAGCGCCGGTGCGCGCGTCCCGATCGCGAGCCACAAGGTTGGTCAGAGGCCGGCGAAATCTATGATTCCGCGAATGTTGCGGCCTTCGCGCAGGTCCACGAACGCCTCGTTGATCTGGTCGAGCTGGTAGTGGCGGGTGACCAGCTCGTCTAGCTTCAACGCGCCTGCCTGATACAACGACAACAGCATCGGCACGCTCGTGCGCGGATTCATCCCGCCGTAGAGCGCTCCTCTTAGTTGTTTGGCCGACAACACCATCTCCTGCAGGACCAAC
>DATIOT010000573.1:0-12187 GCA_035472875.1 Mycobacterium sp. | reverse complement strand
TCAACAACGTCGGCCTCGCGCGGTTCGGTCGTATCGGCTCGATCGACCTGGACGACCTCTTCACCACCTACGACATGAACGTGCGCACCGCGGTACAGGTGGTGCAGGCGGTGCTGCCCGGCATGGTCGAAGCGGGATGGGGTCGCATCGTCAACGTGACGAGTTTGACGACGCTAGGCGTAGCCGAACGCACTCCATACGCCAGCGCGAAGGGCGCGCTGGAAACAGCCACTCGTATTTGGGCCGGAGAGCTCGCGTCGAGTGGGATTACCGTGAATGCGGTGTCCCCGGGCCCGATTGAGACCGAGATGTTCCGCGAACGTAGTCCGGCCGGATCAGACCGCGAAGCTCGTCTGCTCGACGTCGTCCCGCTGCACCGGGTCGGTACTCCCGCAGAGATCGCGCATGTGATTTGCATGTTGCTGGACGAGGACGCCGGATACATCACGGGTCAGATTCTCCGGGTGGACGGGGGCGGCAGCATCCCCGCCGCGTAGCGGTGACCTGGCTCACCGGTAGCCTCACGATTCTCGGTAACACAACGGGTTCGTTAACCTCACTTTGCTATCGGTAATGGATCGAGGGTCAATACGTTGGCGCAAGACACGCAGGCCTCGCTCAAGACGAGTTGGTATCTGCTTGGGCCGGCGTTCGTTGCGGCGATCGCCTATGTCGATCCCGGAAACGTGGCGGCCAACGTCAGCTCCGGCACGCAGTTCGGCTACCTACTGCTGTGGGTCATCGTCGCCGCCAACGTGATGGCGGGCCTGGTGCAGTACCTGTCGGCAAAGCTCGGGCTGGTGACCGGACGCTCGCTGCCCGAGGCGATCGGCAAGCAGATGAGCCGTCCGCTCCGGCTGACCTTTTGGGTGCAGGCCGAAATCGTGGCGATGGCAACCGATGTGGCCGAAGTAATCGGTGGGGCAATCGCCTTGCGGATCCTGTTCGGTTTGCCGTTGCCGGTCGGCGGGATCATCACCGGGGTGATCTCGTTGTTGCTGCTGGCGATCAAAGACCGTCGCGGGCAGCTTCTTTTCGAACGTGTCATCACCGGCTTGCTGCTTGTCATCGCCGTCGGCTTCGCGGCCAGTTTCTTCGTCGCGACACCACCTCCCGATGCCGTGGTTGGCGGATTGGTGCCTCGTTTCCGCGGCACCGAAAGCGTGCTGCTGGCTGCGGCCATTCTGGGCGCCACCGTGATGCCGCATGCGGTGTACCTGCACTCGGGTCTGGCCCTCGACCGGCACGGACATCCCGACGCGGGCCAGCACCGGCGCTGGCTGCTTCGGGTCACCCGCGTGGACGTCGTGTTGGCGATGGCGGTTGCCGGGACGGTTAACGCGGCGATGCTGCTGGTCGCCGCGATCAACCTGGAGGGCCGCGAAACGAGCGGATCCATTGACGGCGCCTATGCCGCAATCCATGACACATTGGGCGCGACGATCGCGGTACTGTTCGCGATCGGATTGCTCGCGTCCGGCTTGGCGTCGGCGTCGGTGGGCGCCTACGCCGGCGCCATGATCATGCAGGGATTGCTGCACCGCTCGATTCCCATGCTGGTGCGCCGGTTGATCACGTTGTGCCCTGCCGTGGCGATCCTGGCGCTCGATTTCGACCCGACGCGAACACTGGTGCTCTCGCAGGTCGTGCTGTCCTTCGGTATCCCGTTCGCGGTGCTTCCGCTGATCAGATTGACCAGTAATCGCAAGCTGATGGGGAGCGACACGAACCATCCCGTCACGACGGTTATCGGCTGGGCGGTCGGAATGATGGTTAGTCTGCTTAACATGGTGCTGATTTGCCTGACGGTGACCGGCTGAATGCCGGCCCGCCGGCATCCCTACTTCGCATATGGGTCGAACCTGTGCGTCAGACAGATGGCGCTGCGCTGTCCCGACGCCGCTGATCCGCGACCGGCGGTGCTGTCCGATCACGACTGGCTGATCAACCAGCGCGGCGTGGCCACCGTCGAGCCGTTCGCCGGCAACCAGGTGCACGGGGTGATCTGGCAGCTCTCCGACCACGACCTGGCCACCTTGGACAGCGCCGAGGGCGTGCCGGTGCGCTACCGGCGCGACCGGCTGACCGTGTTCACCAACGACGGGCCGTTGCCGGCCTGGGTCTACATCGATCACCGGGTGACTCCGGGTCCGCCGCGGCCGGGTTACCTGCCGCGGATCATCGACGGCGCCGTGCACCATGGGCTTCCACAACGCTGGATCGACTTCCTGCGCCGTTGGGATCCGGTGCACTGGCCTCGCCTAGCGTCCGCGAGATCGCGGTCCGGGCCTGCACCACAGTCACTTTCGGCGTTGTTGGACGAGCCTGGGGTGATCGAGTGCAGTCAGCTGCGGTCGCGCTTCGGCTTCCTTGCCATCCACGGCGGCGCCCTCGAGCAGATGACCGACGTCATCGCCGAACGCGCTGCCGAGGCCGCCGAAGCGTCGGTGTATTTGCTGCGCCATCCCGACCGCTACCCGCATCACCTGCCGTCGGTCCTGTTCGACCCGGGCCAGTCGTCACGGCTCGCCGAGTTCCTCGAACATGTCGACGTCGCGGTCTCGCTGCACGGCTATGGCCGCATTGGGCGCAGCACACAGCTGCTGGCCGGGGGCCGCAACCGCGCGCTGGCCGCCCACCTCGCGCGGCACATCCAGCTGACCGGCTATCAGGTCGTCACCGACCTCGATGACATCCCACGTGAATTGCGGGGCCTACATCCGGACAACCCGGTCAACCGAGTACGCAACGGCGGGACACAGCTGGAGCTGTCCGTTCGCGTCAGGGGTCTCAGTCCGCGCAGCCCGCTGCCCGGCGACGACGGCTTGTCGCCAGTGACCACCGCCCTCGTGCAGGGCTTGGCGGCCGCGGCCCGTTCCTGGTAAGTGTCCTCATCGTTGTACGGAGGTTGTTGGTGGCCAAGGATTTTCGATTCTCGCTAAGCATGCGGTTCTTCAAATCGCGCGAGGCACTGCTGGAGAAGGCGAAGCGGGCGGAAGATGCCGGATTCGATGTTCTCTGTGTGCCCGACCATCTAGGCGCGGCGGCACCGTTTCCGACGCTGACCGCGGTCGCGATGGTAACCGCGCGGATGCGGGTGAGCATGTATGTGCTCAACGCCGCCTTCTACAAGCCGGCCCTACTCAGCAGGGACCTGCAAGCCCTGGACGTGCTCAGCGACGGCCGCCTCGAGATCGGGCTCGGCACCGGCTACGTCCGGGAAGAATTCGAAGCCGCCGAGTTGCCGTACCCCAGCGCCGGCGCTCGGGTCGACTACCTCGAACACATGACGACCTTTTTGAAGGAGCATCACCCGACGACGCCAATCCTCATCGCCGGCAACGGCGATCGGGTGCTGACCCTGGCCGCCCGGCACGCCGACATCATCGGGCTGACCGGTGCCAAGGTACGCGCCGTCGATGACCCGTTGGCTGAACGCATCGAGTTCGTCCGTAATGCCGCTGGTAATCGGTTTGACTCGCTCGAGCTGAACCTGGCGATCACGGCGATGCCGCGTGACGGCGAGACTTCCCCCGACTTGAGGCTGACCCGCAGCTACGCGTCGGACCTGTCCGATGAGGAGATAATGTCCATGCCATCGGTGCTCAGCGGATCCCCCCGCGAGATTGCCGATACGTTGTCCGGATACCGCGACAAGTACGCCATCACGTGCTTCACCGTGCAGGACAACCACCTGGACAACTTCGCAAAGGTGATCGCGGAGCTGCGCTGACCGGGTCGCTACCAGGCGTCTGCCGGCAGGTCTTCCCGGTAAGCTCAGGCCGTCCGCCCTCGTAGCTCAGGGGATAGAGCACGGCTCTCCTAAAGCCGGTGTCGCAGGTTCGAATCCTGCCGGGGGCACGTCAGACGCTATTTTTTTGCCGACCATCATGATCAGTTGACGTTTATTCGTCGTTTATGGTGCGGTCCAGCAGGTCGGCCACCGCGGTGTGGACGCGGCCGCGGGCCATGTACTTGTCTTGCGTCATGCTGATCCGGCTATGACCGAGGTGGTCGGCTCCTATCCGTGCTGACAATCCCTCGTCGTCGATCAGCGTCGCCACTGTCTTGCGGAAGCTGTGGCTAGTGGCGTCGGGAACCCCGAGATCGTCGCGCACGGCCCGCCAGCGGGCGCGGAAGTTGTCGGGGTCGCGCCAGGTGCCTGCTGTCGACGGGAACACCATCGCCTGTTGGCCGAGGTACGGGAGACTGCGGCGAGCGGACAGGACGGCCACCGCGAAGCCGGGCAGCGGCAGCACGCGCCGACCGGCGGCCGTCTTGGTCTCATCCAGCCGAATCAGACCCTGGCCGGCTGCCCGGACCAGCTTTCCGGTGATCGTCAGTGTCGCGGCTGCCTCGTCGAAGTCAGCCCATCGCAGGCCGAGAAGCTCCGAGATCCGCAACCCGGTAGCGATGAACAGCGTGATCGGGTCGACGAGATCGTGGCGCTGGCACGCCTCCGATGCCCGCAGCTGGGCCAGCAGCCCACGCAGCTCGTCAGCTGTCAGCGCGGTAGCTCCCTTCGGCCGGGACTTCGACCGGATCGGCGATACGTCGCGCACCGGGTTCGACCCGATCACGTTCGCCATCACCGCCAGATGCAGACCGCCCTTGAGGATCGTCTTCGACTGCACCGCCATGACGTCACCGTGCGCGCGGCGCATCGACCGGATAGCGGCATCGATCCGGGCAGGCGTGGCCTCACCAACGCGGACACCGGCGATTATCTTGCCCAGAAGCTTCGAGCAGTAGCGATAGGTGTCGATCGTTCGGATGGAGCGGCCGTCCTCCTCGATGCGATCGATGTGCCGATCGACCAGCGTCACGATCTTGGTGTCGAGGGTAATCTCGTCGACCTCGGAGGTGCGCCGCGCCATCAACGCCTCGATCAAGGCATCCTCGGCCAACTTGCCGTGCTGGTCGTGTTCGTCGGGCGGCCCTAGCCGCTGCAGCCGCCGGGTCACTCCGTCGCTGTCGCGGTAGCGGCACTGCGCCATCCACACCCCGCCGCCGAGGTACTTACGTGTGATCTTGCCGTGCTGCCCGATCCGCAGCGGGGGTCTACCGGCCACCCTGCTCACCGCTCTCCCCGACGAGTCGTTCGTAGGTTTCCGCGTCCAGGTCTCTACTTCCAAGCTCCCGAAGCTCGTCGATTCGACTTTGGAGATCGGCTATATCGGCAACCAATTCCACGATCTCCTCGTCAGACACCGCTATTTCGCCGGTGCTCTTGTAGTGGCGTTTTCGCCTGAGCTCGGCAGCCTTCTGGTGCTTGAGGTCGTCAAGCGCGACGGCCTTGCGGGCGCGGCTGAGCGCAAGAAGATTTGCGCGGCGGTTCATCTCGTCAACTATGGACGTCTGAATGTAGCGGCCGTCCTCGTCGAACGGCACGTCCGGGCCAGCGCCGACCTCGCCCGAAAACCATTGCGCTGCCCAAATTTTCGGCATCTCAAACGTCGGCGTGGGGAACACGTGAATCTTGTCCCAGTACGGAGCTGGGTATAGCAAGGCGAGCGGAGCAGTGTTGAGGGCGTAGGCCAGGACCATCACCTCGGCGGTAGTGATGTACCTACGTCGACCGTTCTCCAGGTCAGCGAGCACCGATCGGCTGACCCGGTGACCGACCTCGGCTGTCCGATCCGATAGCCACTGAGTCGAACGCTTGCCGCGCAGCCGGCGAACTTCCTGCGCGACTCGATGAGCGTGCTCCTCTGCCCAGTCCTTCGGTTCCCAGTCTTGTGGCATGAAACACAGAATAGATGATAACACGCCAGATTCAATGGTAATCCACGCATACGCAATGCGATCTTGTTAGTATTGGGTGCAGTTGCTCAGAAGTGCCGTCAAAGCGGCCACCATTGCGTATCAATCCACAAGGAGGGCAGATGGAAGAACTACTTTGCGAGGCCGGGTTCACCCGTCACGATGACGGCACCTGGCATCCGCCCGAAGACACCTGGCTCACCCGCCCGGAGGTTGCAGCCCGAGAAAAGCTGCCAGTCGCCACCCTGGCGCAATGGGCGTCGCAGGGCCGCGGCCCCAGGTACGCGCGTTTTGGTCGTCATGCCCGTTACCGGCTATCCGATCTGATTGCTTGGGAGAACCAGCAATTCGGCGACCGCGCGAACCGGCACGAAGGTGTCACCCGGTGATGAACGCCCACGACGGGCCACCGGAAAGGGGAAGACCCGGCCCCACCCCTGGGACCGGGCCAACCAAGTCAGAGATCGCCAAACCCACCAACCAAGTAGCAGCCTATAGCACAGTCGCCCGACAGCGCGGCGCCTACGCGTGTGCGTGGCGGCATGGTTTCGCCTTCGGCTTCCGCGACGCGCTGCGGCTCGCGGCACGCCGACTCCCGCCCGAAACCTGGCACACCCTCGACCGGCTGGCCGACGAGTAGGCGTTGGTGGGCGGCAGATGGCTAGCCCGGCCCCAAACCAGCAAGTCTCATGGTGGGACGTTCACGAACACGTCGCCCCGCTACTGGCCCAGGCCGGGTCATGGCCAATGGCTGGCACCCCCGAATGGCAGCAGCTGCCCGCCTCCGACCCGCGCAAGCTGGCCGGGTTGCTCGACGCCGCCCAACACTGGGCACTCCACGTGGAGACCTGCCAGCAGGCCGAATGCGAAGCCAGCCAAGCGATCTCGGCCGCCGCCGACTGGTCGGCCATCGCCACCAGGATATTCCAGCGCCGTAACAGCGCCTACATTCCCCGAAGGACCGTCGCATGAACGCCGACGCCTACGGCGGCGCCTACACCGGCATCGATGAGGACATCCCACCACCGCTGACCGAACCGAACTGGCCGCACGTCAACAGCAACGGCGACCGACCTGGCGAGATCGGCAAGCCTGACGTGGACGCGTTCGAGAACGCCGTCGCCAGCAAGGCCTATCTGCTGCGCATCCAACGCGAAGCCAAACGTCGACTCGACGACGAGGACAACCCGCCCGTCGAGCCGCCGCCGCTGGAATTTCTCGACGACGTTCTCGCCGAACCCGAAACCCCCATCGCCTACCGCATCGATGCCGTAGCGCCGGCCGGCAGCCGCGTCATCCTCTCAGCGCAATGGAAAGCCGGCAAAACCACCATCGTCGGCAACCTGATCCGCGCCCTGGTCGACGTCGTGCCGTTCCTCGGCCGCTTCGCCGTCAACACCCCGGCCCGCCGCGTCGTGCTCATCGACGACGAGCTGTCCCGGCAGATGAATCGGGAATGGTTGCGCGACCAGCACATCGCCAACACCCACGCCGTCATGAGATGTTCGCTGCGCGGCAAAGTCGCCAGCTTCGACCTGCTCGACGATCGCTGCCAGCAGTGGTGGGAGCAGCGGCTCGTCGAGCTCGGCTGCGATTACCTGATCCTCGACTGCCTGCGCCCGGTGCTTGACGCCCTCGGCCTCGACGAGAGCCGCGACGTCGGCAAGTTCCTGGTCGCGTTCGACCGCCTACTCGATGAGGCCGAGATCCCCGACGCGGCCATCGTGCACCACATGGGCCACACCGGCGAACGCGCCCGCGGTGACTCACGACTCGAAGATTGGCCCGATGCCATCTGGCGCATGTTCCGCGAGAATCCCGACGACCCCAACTCTGCGCGATTCTTCAGCGCGTTTGGCCGCGACGTCAATGTGGCCGAAGGCCGGCTCGGCTACGACCCCAACACTCGACACTTGACCTACGCGGGCGGCTCACGCAAAGACAGCAAAGCTGAGGCCGCGTATCTGGCCGTGATCAGGTTGCTGGCCGACAGCGATGACCCGCTCGGGGTCCGGGCGATCCAAGAGCAGCTCAATCCTCCGCATCCCCGCGACGCGATCCGTAAGGCGATCAAGTGCGGCGTCGACAAAGACGTCCTCGCGGCCGAGAAGGGCAATAACAACGCCAAGTTGCATCGCATCGCGCACCCCTGCACCGAGTGCAGTCTGCCAGTGATCACCAAAGCCGACAGGCACCTGTCCTGCCCCTCAGGGCCGGAGCCGCTGCCTGATGTGTGACCTCGGTGTGCGGGTGTGCGGCGGTGTGCGGGCGGTGTGCGGGCCGATTTCCGCACAGTGCCCTGACCTGCGGTGTGCGGTGTGCGGGTGTGTCTCTATAGAGACACCCCACCGCACGCAACTGGTCGGTGTGCGAATCACAACCAAACACAGAAAGGGAAGCCATGAAACGAGATGGGCATTACGCCGAAGCCGAACGAATACACGAAGGCGTGTCTTGGCTCGACGCCGACACCGTGCCCGCGCCGATCAGCACCCATTCACGGCGCCATGACCAAGCCAGTAGCCCACAATCCCGGTTTTTTGAGCGTTGCCCAGCGCCGCGACCGCCGGTCGTGCCTTATTTATTTACCCGCAATTTTGGAGTTTTGGAGTCTCCCGTTGATTAAATAGCGAAAGTCGTTGCGTACCAAAGGAATTGGAGGAAATTAGAATGGCACGGAAATTGGAGCCGGTGACCAAGCTCCCGGCCTGCCGTCACGTGCCGCCGTCACGTCTGGCCAGTGTGGTTGGCAAGGGTGAGCGTGACGTCTTGGTGGTGTTGCGGCGCAAGATCGCCGCTCAGCTTGACAAGGGAGACGTGCCGGCGACCGCGCTGGCGGCGTTGATTAGGCAGTTCAGGGACCTTGACAAAGAGATCCGAGCGCTTGACCTGGTTGCCGCGCAGCTGGCGGCCGGTGAGGCCGACGATGATGACGAGTCGGTGTCTACTGGTTTTGATGACTCGGCGATTTAGTCGGCGCCGACCTGGGCGGGTTCGGCATCGTCGGCCGGGACGTACGACCATTCGTCGGCGGTGACGTCGTAGGAAGCCATCAAGGTGGTTCCGGCCGGATGGTCGGCGGCGATCTCGGTGCAGTTGAGCGCCATTTCCTCGGCCAGGTCGGTGAGCTCGCCGAGGCCGACGACGCTGGCGCCGCTGCTCATTCTGAGGTAGTCGGCGGCCGCGGTTTCGATGTCGGCGAGGGTGATGTCGTCGCGGTCGGCGACGGTGACGGAGGCGACGCGGCCGCCGGTGGCGAGGCAGGCCATTGCGGGGTCGTCGAGGAGGGGCGCGCAGATGAGACCGGAGGGTGTTGTCAAAATTCGCATCGGCCCATCATGGCGCACCATGGAGGTATTGGTCAGCAAGTGCCGGGGAGGTTTCGTGTGGCCGAGGAGCAGTTTCGCCCGGTCGTCGGCTATGAGGGTTTTTACGAGGTCTCTAACCGGCCTGCAGGCGTCGTGCTCTACTGCAATCGGGGCTCACCACGACACGGGAAGCTCGACGAGCCCACCGGCGAGCACATCGTCACGCATCGTCAGCGTCGCAGCGTCGACGGCCAAGTGCATGGACGGGAATCGTGGAATCATCTGCGCAAAAACCGTTTTCAGCTCGATTCGCGCCAACGGCGCCCCGATGCAATAGTGCGCGCCGTGTCCGAAGGTGAGGTGGGCGGCGTGCTTGCGGGACACGTCCGCACGGTCCGGATTGCTGAACATCGACGGGTCGTGGTTGGCCGATCCGATGTCAAGTAGCAGGAGGTCGCCGTCCTGAATCGCAACGCCATCGACCTCGAAGTCCGCGCGCGCATAGCGCGGAATGCCGCCGACACTATCCCCGAAAGGCGCTGCGCGCAGCAGCTCCTCAACCGCATCGGGAATCAGCGCGGTGTTCTCCAGCAGGGCCTGCCACTGACCTGGAGTGGTCAGCAACAACAACGTCCCCAAACCGATCGCCACCACCGTGGTCTCGTGGCCGGCGAACAGCAGCCCCATCGCCAGGGTGGCCGCCTCTTCGTCGGCGACGCCGTCGATCGCGCATAGCCGGGAGATCACGTCGTTTGCGGGGTGGGCACGCTTGTGCTCGACCAAAGTGATCCCGTAGTCGTACAGCTGGGCCAGCCCCTGTTCGGAGCGGACCGGGTCCAGCACATTGGCGGCGTCCTGGGTCCACCTGCGGAACTGGTTCCGGTCGCGGTAGGGCACACCGAGCAATTCGCAGATCACCAGGACCGGCAGCGGCAGCGCCAACTTGGCGTGCAGATCGGCCGGCGGGCCCTGATCTGCCAGTTCGTCCAGCAGCCCCGCGGTGAGAGCCTCCACCCTCGGCGCCAGCGACCGCATGTGCTTGGGCGAGAAATGTCGCTGCAGCAATGCCCGGAACCGGGCGTGGTCTTCCGCTTCGGTGTCGAAGTTGCCCACCGGGCCACCGAAGAGTGCCGACTGCCCGGTGCGCGCGGCGGCCTCGGGCTGGCGGTGCGACCGGCCGAGGCGGTCGTCATCGAGCAGCCGTCGCACGTGCGTGTAGTCGGTGACCAGCCAGGCTTCGTCGCCAACCGAGGTGCGGAACCGGTGAATCGTGCCGTGCGACTGCGGTGTTGGCGGTCCCGGTGCGACCCCAGGCGGGGATGTCTGCTGCACCGGCGGTTGGGCGGAGGTCGTCACCGCATCCTCCCAAGGTATATTCAGACTTATACAAGCTATAAAAACAAGTCTATTTGTACAATGACGTATGGACAAGAGGAGATGGCGGTGACGGCGGTCGTACCGGTACCCACTCGGCGGATGCCGCGGGCCGAACGGCGCGAACAGATCCTGGCGGCCGCCACTCGCGCGTTCGCCCGCGGCGGCTTTTCCAACACCGGCCTCGATGTCGTCGCCGCCGAAGCCGGTGTCACCCCCGCGATCCTCTACCGCCACTTCGCCTCGAAGGCCGACCTGTACCGGGAAGTCCTCGACAGCGCGTACGCCCAGCTCCGAGAGGCCACCGGAGCAGACCACTTCGACGACGCCAGCATCCCCGCTGTCGTACGCGCCGGCGCGGCCAACCCCGAGGCCTTCCGACTGTTGTTCCGCCACGCCAGTCGCGAACCCGAGTTCCGCGACGTCATTGACTCTCTGCGGTCCGGCTGGACTGAGATCACCAACCGCTACCTCACGGCCATCACCGACGACCGCTGGCGGAGCTGGGCAGCTCGGCTATTACCCACCCTCACCACAGATGCCGTCATCGCCTGGCTGGACGCCGGCCAGCCCGACCCTGACCACGCCGCCACCCGCATCCGCCACATCGTCGACGCGGTCGTACAGGCTGCCCATCCCGACTGATTGAACAAGCGGTGTCGGCGATTGCGTCAGGCTTGGGCGCCGAGGCTGGCTTTCGGTGAGGACTACCGCGGGGTCACAATGGTTGCCGGCGGTGCGAATCTCCCGCCAAAAAGGGGGCCGGGCTTTTCCAGCGGGGGGTCCGGTCCCGCTAGGACCTCTAGGCGGCGGTTTCCCCTTTCTAGCCGCCGCGCCGGGAGGGGCGGGCCGGTTGGCCTCCGCGCCTATGTTCGGAGGCGCGTCGAAGGCCCCGGCACCTCGGGGTGCGTGCAGGCCCCGGCCCCCTGAGCCGGGCGAATCCCCAGCTGAGGCGCGCGCCGGAACAGCCTCCTTACACCATGCCACAGCGTTCGCGGCTGGCGCGACGCCGCCTCATTCAGGATGTCGTTCAAATTCACGTCAACTATCCTCCGGTTGCTTCGGCGGCCCAAGATTCGGCCAGGGCGAAAGCTTCCTCTTTGGTGGCACACGCTTGATGCCTGCTCGTGTCTCCTCCTGCCGTCTTCTGCACCAACGTGCAGCCTTTCGGGTCCCCATGAATCACATACTGGTAGCCGTCGAGCACGTAGGACATATCCCGGCTAGAGCCCGCAGGCACCCACTTCAAACTCATCGATATCCCGCGAGGGTCTCGTGACGTTCGATGGGCGGACCTGTGCGGGGGGTGAGCTGGTCGGCCAGATCGCGCCAGCACGTTGCGGTGTTGTCGGTGGTCATGGTTAAAGATGCCTTTCTCTCTAAGTCCGGCCGCGTTCGTGGCTCTGTCAGGCAACGGCGCGTTACATCAGATCGGGACGTGAATCCGCCCCTCGCGGGTGTAGTAGCCGGCGGGGCGCACGGTGTGCGGCCACCGTGCGATCACCGCGCGCGGAAGGTGCCCCTCCAGCGGCTCGCGGACGACCTTCCCGTTGACCCGGCGCGGCTTAACCGGCGCCGCGAGGATCGGCGGGAGCCCGAGTTGCGGGGTGATCCGCATGATCTGGTCGCACCACTCCGGCGTGTTGTGGTGGGACTGGCCTTCGCCGTGCTGCTCGACGCCCGCGGCGAACAGCGCGACGTGCACCATCTCGTGCAGCAGCACATCGGCAGCGTGGGCCGCG
>DATIOT010000572.1:0-4867 GCA_035472875.1 Mycobacterium sp. | reverse complement strand
GCGTAGCGGAGCGGTGTATTGGATGCCGGTCAGCCCGGTGCGGTCGTCGGTGGTCAAAGCGGAGGTCAGCCCCCACAGCCGGCCAACCTGACCGCCGATGTCGGCGGTGACGTCGTCGGTGAACCGGCCACGCGTCGAGATGTAGGCGCCCGTCGGCTCCGGCGGCTCGTTGTGGGCCGCGGCGTCAGCGATCATCGCGGGGAGTGGTCGTGGTATCGCCAGACCGGAACGGATGGTGGTGGCCAGCGCGGTCAAGATGACCTGCGCGTCATCGGTCTGCAGGTTCCACGACGGCGGCGGGACCAAGATCTGGGTGCGCGGCGCAGCGTCTCGCTGCAAGGCGTGCCAGAACATGGAACCCAAGGCGTCTTGACGTCGAGCGGTGTTCGAGTCATGCGCGAGCCGAACTGTCAGCGAGGAGTCCAGGTAGGTGGGCACGGTGGGGTTGGTCCCCGCTCCGGCCAGCGCGGCGCCGACGGCTGGGTCGAACGGCGCGACCACTACCTGGGGAGACAACGTCCGTGGTTTGGTGTCGACGGTGGTGGGGGATTCGCTGGCGGAGTCCTGGGCGGCCAAGTCGGCGGCCGCGATCGCGACCGTGCTGTCGTTGGCGCTGAGCAGGTTGACCGCGCGGTTGGTCAATGGGCCGTCGGGCAGCAGGGTGGCCCCGCGGGCGGAAGGGACGTCCAGAATATGGTCGACGATGTCACTGACGCTGTTGGTGGCGATTGCGCTCAGCCCGTGGTCGTTGACGCGTTGTAAAGCATCCAGATCGACTTGCGCATAGGGCAGCGGCGCCACGCACATTCGGTGGGCCAGCGCGCGCAACCGGTTCAGCCAGACGGTCGCAGCCGCCTGACCGGTGCCCGGGTGCGTCGGGGTGCCGGGTTGTTGAGCGGCACCGTCGGGCGAGTTGGATACGACGTAGCCGCTCGTCATCGCGTTGACGGTGATCAACAGATCCGGGTCAACGGCCAGGCACAGCGCTCGTCCGACGGCACCATCGGGGTCAACGTCGTGGTTGGTGGTGACCTCGGCTGCGGACAGCAGGATGTCCAGCCGACCACCGGGGGCCAGTGAGGTGGCCAAGTCGTCGTCGACCAGTCGGACCGGAATGGTGCCACCAGGTGCGCCCGGAGACAGCCGGGGCCGGTCAGCCAGCGGCCACAGCATGGTGATCCATACGGGTTTCGAGGTGTCGGCCGCGACGGCAGAGCCCACGTCATCGGCTTGGTCGGGCGGCACACCGATCACGGGTAGCAGGAACCGCGCGTTGTCGAGCCGGGCGGGGGCGCCGTAGTCGGGTGTTCCGTTGACATTGACCAGGACCGGGTAAATCCCGGGCTGGTCAATGCCCAACGACGGCTTTGTCAACGAGCGCAGCGGCGCGGACAAGATGAAGCCGGCTTGTTGCCCGCGCTGCAGTTCTGGCGCCACTGTCAGGAACTCTGCGGCCGGCTGGTACTGGTCGGTGCCACCGTCCAGAGAAGTGCGCAAGCCCGCTGAAGAGGTGACTGCCGCAGCGTGCTCGAGCCGGACCATGACGTCACGGACTGGACGGTCGCCGATATTGATCACCACTCCGCTGATGGTGACGACCGGTTGACTCGTTGTCGTGACCACGTCCGGAGTCACCTGATCGATGCGGACACGGACAAACGGCGTCGCTCCGGGCTCGCCGGCAGCCGCGCGCGGGACGGTGACGGGCCCGGTGATAATTACCGCAAAACCGGCCACGATGCCGACCACAGCGGCAAGGCGCAACAAGCCGGCCCAGCAGAGTCGCGGCGGCGCAATCACGGCCCCGGCCCGTGACCGTTCTTCCGGCCGGCGGGTTTGTCGGAATGCCGGGTACGCGAATGCGTCTGTGGGCGCCGCCGAGGCGAACTGGGCGGCAGCGGCGGAAGTGCGGCGGGACCGTCGCTCTGCAACTTGTCGATCAGTTCGTCGGCGACCTCGGCCAGGCGACGTTCGTCGGCGTAGGCCAGCCGAGACGGAAGTTCCCGCATCGGCACCCACGCCACTTCGGCGACTTCAAGGTCCTCGTCGGACAGCTCCCCACCGGAGAAGCGCATTAGATAGTGGTGCACGGTCTTGTGCACCCGGCGGCCGTCGGTGACGAACCAGTAGTCGATGCGTCCCAGCGCGGCAAGCACGCTGCCGCGAATTCCGGTCTCCTCGGCGACCTCACGAATGGCGGTCTGCTCGGCGGTCTCGCCCTGCTCGATGTGGCCCTTAGGCAGCGACCACAACATTCGTCCGCGCCGATCGATGCGACCGATCAGGGCCGCAACCTGGTTGTCGCGTGGTCCGTCGATACCGTCGATGACCAGCCCGCCCGCCGATGTTTCGTGCACGGTCCGCAGCCGCTCCGGCGTGCGGCGCGGCGAGCGGGATCGGCGGGGTTTGGTCGCCGCTGTGTCGCCGGTCGCTTGGCCGTCGGTCGCGTGGCCGCTTGTAAGGGTCTCGGCCGAACCGGCAGCGCCACGACGCCGGCGTCGTCCCCGGCGCCGACGTGGTTTGGCTTGTTCGCCATCCGACACCCAAGCGATAGTAGCTGGCACAAGCTGGTCCTCAGGACATACTCGCCGCTAGTGCGGTGCGCGACGACGCAGCACGCCCATCATCGGGCATCTCCCCGCGCCGCCCGACTAGGCTGATCGAACGTGCCTGAAGCCGACGCCGACCTGTTGACCGCGGCTGCGGTCGCCCTGAATCGGCACGCCCCCGTGCTGCACGAGCTTGGCTCGGCGTTCGATGCTGCAGGCCACGAGGTGTATCTGGTCGGCGGTTCGGTGCGGGACGCCCTGCTGGGCCGGTTGACCTCTCCTGACCTTGACTTCACTACCGACGCCCGTCCCGAGCAGGTGCAACAGATCGTGCGGCGGTGGGCCGACAGCGTATGGGACACCGGCATCGACTTCGGCACGGTCGGCGTCAGCAAGGGCGATTACCGCTTGGAGATCACCACATTTCGCGCGGACCGGTACGACCAGGTGTCGCGTAATCCCGAGGTGCATTTCGGCGACCGCCTCGACGACGATTTGGTGCGCCGCGATTTCACGGTGAACGCGATGGCCGTGCGCATCACGCCAACCGGGCCGGGTGAATTCGTTGATCCGCTAGGCGGTCTGGCAGCTCTGCGCGCCCGAGTGCTAGACACCCCGTCGGCTCCGTCGGTGTCCTTCGGCGACGACCCGTTGCGGATGCTGCGCGCCGCGCGGTTCGTCTCACAGCTCGGCTTCACCGTCGCCCCGCGGGTGCGGGCGGCTATCGAGCAGATGGCACCGCAGCTGGCCCGAATCAGCGCCGAACGGGTGGCCGCCGAGCTGGACAAGCTGCTGCTGGGCGACGACCCGGTAGCCGGTATCGATCTGTTGGTGCAGACCGGTACGGGTGAGGTGGTGCTGCCCGAGGTCGGCGGCATGCAAATGGCGATCGACGAACACCACCAGCACAAAGACGTCTACCAGCATTCGCTGACCGTGCTGCGGCAGGCGATCGCCCTCGAGGACCCACCCCCGGAGGGCGGCCCCGATCTGGTGCTGCGCTGGGCGGCCCTGCTGCATGACATCGGCAAGCCGGCCACAAGGCGGCACGAGCCGGACGGCGGCGTGAGCTTCCACCACCATGAGGTGGTCGGCGCCAAGATGGCGCGAAAGCGGTTGCGGACGTTGAAGTACTCCAAACAGATGGTCGACGACATTTCGCAGCTGGTGTATCTGCACCTGCGGTTCCACGGCTACGGCGACGGGAAGTGGACCGATTCGGCGGTACGCCGCTACGTCACCGACGCCGGGCCGCTGCTGCCGCGGCTGCACAAGCTGGTGCGCGCCGACTGTACGACCCGCAATAAGCGCCGCGCCGCGCGGCTGCAGGCCAGCTATGACCGGCTAGAGGCGCGGATCGCCGAATTGGCTGCCCAAGAGGATTTGGCGCGGGTACGTCCCGACCTGGACGGAAACCAGATCATGGAGCTGCTCGGGATTCCGGCGGGCCCGCAAGTCGGCGAGGCGTGGCGCTATCTAAGGGAACTGCGGCTAGACCGCGGTCCTTTGAGCACGGAGGAGGCAACCGCGGAGCTGCTCGCCTGGTGGCGATCGCGTGGGAACCCCTAGCGGTGGCGAAGCGTCGGAACACACGTGGACTACTGCCTGGCTGGCGACGACGGCACCGCGGCCATGTGGCACGGCCGACCCGACCTTGACCTCGACGGTGACGGCAGGCTCGATGCGGTTGGCCTGGATTTCGACGGTGACGGAATGCATGACGACGCGCTCGCGGATTTCGACGGTGACGGGATTGCCGATCACGCGGTGCTGGACCTCGACAATGACGGGACCCCGGAGAGTTCCTTCACCGATGACGGATCGGGGACCTGGGCGGTAGCGGTGGACCGTGGCGGGCAACTGCGCTGGTTCGGACTCGACGGGGCCGAACACACCGGCGGTCCGCTCGTCGACTTTGACGGCCAGGGCCGCCCAGATGACCGACTGCTGGATACCGACCATGACGGGGTCGCTGACCGAGTGCTGTGCACCGGCGCGAACGGCGCGACTGGATACGTTGACACCGATGGTGACGGACGGTGGAACGTCCGGTTGACGGACTCTAACGGTGACGGTTTGGCCGATGGCGCCAGCAACCTGTGACCGTGCGAGTCCTGATCCGAAATCCGTTTAACACCCTCGCCGGCCGTTCGTCCTCACCCGCGTCAGCAACGCGCCGGCTCGTTCAGCTTGGTCGACCGATTGACACAGGTCGATTCTGGTGTGCACTAAACAGCCTGGTCGGGACGGTATTCAGCCCCAGGAAGCCGTGAAGTGACAGCCGACGACAGCTGGTTTACTTTAGGCAAGACCCGGCC
>DATIOT010000571.1:0-11313 GCA_035472875.1 Mycobacterium sp. | reverse complement strand
GGCAGTCATCACCCTCCTTCAGCACCGGCTGCGGCTGCACCGCGGCGGTGGGCGTTGGGGCTTCCGGGTTCTGTCCCTGCGGCGGCGGCACCGGGGTGGCCCCTTCCTGCCCCGAAGGGGGAGGCGCCTGAGGTGCGGGCGATGCCGGCTTGCTCTGAGCGGAGTTGGCTTTGTCGGCATTGGCAGGCTTGGCACCCGCACTGTTGCTCATGAAGGCAATGACGGTGGCGACCACGATCCCGATCACGACGACCGCGATGCCCAGGGCCAGGCCCCTGCGCCGCCAATAGATCTCGGTGGGTAGCGGGCCATGCGGTTCCAGATCCAGCACATTCACACCGTAGGGCCAGGTCACGTGGATTTGCCCGACCCGCCTCGGCGTGTCGCGATGTTAGCTGGGCAGCCGCCGTGTTAGAGGCCTGTTGGTTCTACCGCCAAAGCGGCGTTATTCGCCGATATCACCCACCTGGTCGACCAGGACCGCCCGCCCGTCGGCGAGGTGATAGGTGATGCCCGCTATCGCCAGGGTGCCCGCCGCCACCCGCTCCGCGATGGCCGTCGAACGGGCCATCAGCTGGGCCACCGTTTCGCGCACATGGCGTTCCTCGAATTCGTCGACACGGCTCAGGCCGTCGCGGCGGCCCAGCAGGATGGAAGGCGCGACCCGTTCCACCACATCCCGCACGAAACCGGCTGGTATTGCACCGTCGTCGATCGCGCCGAGGGCGGCCTTGACGGCACCGCAGCTGTCATGGCCGAGGATGACGATGAGCGGCACGTCGAGGACGGTCACTGCGTACTCGATGGAGCCCAGCACTGCCGAATCGATGGCCTGCCCGGCGGTACGAACCACAAACACGTCGCCCAGGCCCTGATCGAAGATGAGCTCGGCGGCCACCCGGCTGTCGGCGCAGCCAAATATCACCGCGGCGGGCTTCTGGCCTGCAGCCAGGCTGGCCCGATGCTCAACACTCTGGCTGGGATGCGCAGGCTCGCCGGCGACGAATCGCTCGTTACCCTCTTTGAGTGCTTTCCACGCGCTTACCGGATTGGTGTTGGGCATGGCACACATCATGCCGCACATGCAGATGAAGATCCCCTCGAACGAACTCCTCGACTGGTATGACCGGT
Organism: Mycobacterium sp.; assembly: GCA_035472875.1. GTDB lineage: Bacteria > Actinomycetota > Actinomycetes > Mycobacteriales > Mycobacteriaceae > Mycobacterium. The sequence continues at coordinate 10,182 of DATIOT010000571.1, read as the reverse complement.
CGCGCCGTGACCTGCCCTGGCGAGAACCCGGTGTCACCGCATGGCAGATCCTGGTCAGCGAGTTCATGTTGCAGCAGACGCCGGTGGCCCGGGTGCTGTCGATCTGGCCGGATTGGGTGCAACGCTGGCCCACCCCGTCGGCCACCGCCGCGGCCAGCGCGGCCGACGTATTGCGTGCCTGGGGCAAGCTGGGCTATCCGAGGCGGGCCAAGCGCCTGCACGAGTGCGCCACCGTCATCGCCCGTGAGCACGGCGATGTGGTTCCCGATGACGTGGAGACCTTGCTGACGCTGCCGGGTATCGGTAGCTACACCGCGCGAGCCGTGGCCTGCTTCGCCTACCGCCAGCCGGTACCGGTGGTGGACACCAACGTGCGCCGGGTGCTGGCCCGGGCCGTGCACGGCTTGGCCGACGCCGGTGCACCGGCTGCAGCGCGCGACCACGCCGACGTCTCGGCACTGCTGCCGCGCGACGAAACGGCGCCGCAATTTTCGGTCGCCCTGATGGAACTGGGTGCCACGGTGTGCACCGCACGCACGCCACGATGCGGGTTATGTCCGCTTGGCAAGTGCGCATGGCGGCATGCCGGATATCCCCCCGCGCACGGGCCGGCGCGCCGTGTTCAGGCCTACGCCGGAACCGATCGTCAGGTCCGCGGACGGTTGCTGGATGTTCTGCGCGCCAACAATTCTCCGGTCACCCGCGCCGAGCTGGATGTGGCGTGGCTGACCGATTGCGGCCAGCGGGACCGGGCGCTGGATTCGCTACTTGCCGACGGCCTGGTAACCCGGACCGTGGACGGCCGATTCGCGTTGGCCGGCGAGGAGTAGCCGCTTCACGAGCGTGAAGTGAGTTCCGCCCAGAAGGATTCGACCGCCTGACGATATACCCGCGGCGCTTCGTCGTGAACCAGGTGACCGGCCTCGGGAACAAACAAATACGTTGTCGGAGAATCGGTTTTGGTCATCGCGTGCATCTGGCCCGGCCGCGTGACCGAGTTGCCCGCCTCGATGAGCAACGCCGGCGCCCGCACCGCCAGCCAATCCGACCAGTATTCTCGGTTACCCCATTCGGCGGCGATCTCGATCCATCGCGAGGTGTGACCATGCAACCGCCAACCGGTGGCGGTGCGATCGAAGGCATCCAGGAAATACTGCCCCGCAACTGGCCCGAATTCATCGAAGATTTGCTCAGCGGAATCGAATTCGACCGGAAGGGCATGCAACCAAGGCTCCCACGGACCGGTGGTGCGACCTCGGAAGTCCGGGGCCATATCCTCGAGCACCAACGCCGACACCAAGTCGGGACGCTCCGCGGCCAGACACCACGAGTGCAGGGCACCCATCGAATGCCCGACCAGCCTGGCGGGCGCCCCCAACGCGCTCACCGCGTCAGCAAGATCGGCTACGAACCGTTCGGTGCTGATCGGATGCGGATCGTCGACGTCGCGGCCCCGATGCCACAACGCGTCATAGGTGTACACGGTGCCCAACCGGGTCAGCCACGGTAGCTGCCGCGACCAGGTGGTGCCCCGGCCCATCAGGCCGTGCATCAGTATCAACGGCTCGCCCTGGCCGCCGTGGCAGGTCAACAGATCGCCGGGCATATCACCATCTTGCGTGCCCCGCCCTGGAGTTGGACAGGCGAGGCGGCGCGGTAGCCTAGCGGGATGCCAGTGGTGAAGATCAATGCAATCGAGGTACCTGCCGACGCTGGCCCCGAACTGGAGAAGCGGTTCGCCCATCGAGCACACGCGGTGGAGAACCAGCCCGGTTTCCTCGGCTTTCAGCTGCTGCGTCCGGTCAAGGGCGAGAATCGCTATTTCGTGGTGACACACTGGGAGTCCGATGAAGCATTCCAGGCGTGGGCGACCGGGCCCGCCATCGAAGCCCATGCTGGTCACCGGGCCAACCCGGTGGCGACTGGCGCGTCGCTGCTGGAATTCGAAGTCGTCATGGACGTTGCCGGGAACAAGCCGGCCGGGTAGCCGGCGCCCGGCGCGGCAACGCATACTGGCCGTCACCGCAGCCGCCGCATTGGTCGCGACCCTGGCGCCGGGTTGCGCGCCCTCCCGTTCCCCGCAGGCCAACGCGGCGAACCCGGGGCGGGCGATCGACACCCGGACTCCTCCCGGTCTGCGGGCCCAGCAGACCATGGACATGCTCAACTCGGACTGGCCCATCGGCCCGGTCGGAGTCGGCACCCTTGCCGCGCCCGCCGAGGTCGACTCAGTCGAAACCACCATGGAAGAGCTCTGGTGGGATCGTCCTTTCACCCTTGACGGCGTAGACATCAGCGCCAGCGTGGCCACGCTGCACCTCATTTCCTCCTACGGCGCACGACAAGACATCCGGATTCACACCGACGACGACGGGTGGGTTGATCGGTTCGACCTCGAGACGCAGACACCGACGATCACGTCATGGCACGACGTCGACGCGGTGTTGGGCAAGACCGGCGCCCGCTACTCCTACCAGGTCGCCCAGGTCAACAATGGCCACTGCGACCCGATGGCAGGCACCCACACCGGCGAATCTCTGCCGCTGGCATCGATTTTCAAGCTGTACGTGCTGCACGCTCTGGCGGGTGCGGTCGAAAACGGCACGGTGTCGTGGGGTGACCAGCTGACAGTCACAGAGAAAAGCAAGGCCGTCGGCTCTTCAGGTTTGGAACTGCCTCCCGGAGCACATGTAACGGTGCGCACGGCCGCCGAGAAGATGATCGCCACCAGCGACAACATGGCCACCGACTTGCTGATAGAGCGGATGGGCACGCACGCTATCGAGGAAGCGCTCGTCACGGCCGGCCATCACGATCCGGCCAGCATGACACCTTTCCCAACGATGTACGAGCTGTTCTCCATCGGCTGGGGCCAACCAGATCTGCGCAATCAGTGGAAGCAAGGTTCCCCGCAAGTCCGTACCCAGTTGCTGGCGCGGGCGAATTCCACTCCCTACCAACCCGATCCGACCCGCGCCCACACCCCAGCCTCCACCTACGGTGCGGAGTGGTACGGCAATGCCGGGGACATCTGCCGAGTGCACGCGGCACTGCAAGCCGACGCGGTCGGCGCAGCCGCACCCGTCAGACCGATCCTTTCCGCCGTATCGGGCATCCAGCTGGACCGCACCGAATGGCCGTACATCGGCGCGAAAGCCGGGGGCCTGCCGGGCGACCTGACATTTAGCTGGTATGCCGTCGACAAGACACAGCAGCCGTGGGTGGTCAGCTTCCAGCTGAACTGGCCCCGCGATCACGGTCCGACCGTGACCAGCTGGATGCTGCACATCGCCAAGCAGGTCTTCGCGTTGATCGCGCCGCGATAACCACTACAACCGCAGCGTCCAGCAACCGCCCCGGAAGTGCATCACGGTGCGGCTGACCGGCGCAATGTCGATGCGCCAGAAGGATTTTGGTGGGATGTCAAGAGCCAGCAGAATCGCCGCCCGGATCACCGCCGGATGTGTCACCGCTACCGTCCGCAATGTGTTGCCGGTCAGCGACTCCAGCCAACCGGCCACCCGTTCGATCAAGTCGACGATCGATTCACCACCGTGCGGGGCGTGGGCGGGTTGGGTCAGCCACGCATCGAGGTCCTCGGGGCACAGGTCCTCGAGTGTCTCGCCGCGCCACCGTCCGCAATCGAGGTCGGCCAACCGCGGCTCCGTTGTGGCTTGCAAGCCCAGCAACTGTGCGGTTTGGCGGGCACGCCGCTCGGGTCCGGTAAATTGGCGACTATCGCTTTGGATATCAAGTCCGGCAACGCCTTCGATAAGGCGGTGGCCAGTGTCGTTGAGCGGCTCGTCGGCAGGAAAACGCCCGCCCGTCATCGCATCAGTCATCGCGTGCGACACCAAGGTCAGCCGGACGACCTCGGTCACGCCGCGGTACTCGATGCTTGTCCGCTCTCGGCTCGCTCCCCCAGCAGCCGCCCCGCAAGCGTCGCAAAGACCAGGCCAATGCTCACCCACAGCACCAGCTGCGTACCCAGCGACAACAATCTGAATTCGTAGAGAACGTCGGCGGGAAAGCCCGGATAGATGATCGCACCCGAGGCATCGCGCAACGGTTCGGGCGTCTCGTCCACAGTCGGTAGCAAGACCATCACCACGGTGATCGCCACCAGGTAAGCCCCAGCCGCGAGCAGCCATCCGTTCCACGCGCCGAGTCGCGCAGCGAGCCGCCGGGCCAGCCACACCGCGGCGATTGCCAGCACCACTGACATCAGCACCAGCACCAGATACCAGCCGGTGCGAGCCCCGATCGTGTCCCCCTGACCGACGGCCGGTGGATTGGGCGGATACTTCACGAATGGCACCAGGTACACCGCGACGAAAGCGCCCGCCGCCAGCATCACCGAAAGTGCCTGTGGTCCAATGTGTCTCGCGCGCGCAGCGACGACGCAGAACAGTACGGCGAACAATGCGCCCATCGCAACGCCGAAAACAAGTACACCGAAACCCAATCCGGCGTTAGCCTGCACTCCGCGGGTGAACAACTCAGCGCCATGCTCGTGCACCCCGTGCGCATTCTCGGCGTCAGTTCGACCGTCCTCAAAAGCGATCGCGCGGCCAATGACGGGTTCGGCACACAGGTGGGTGAACACGAATGCCAGCACCGCGCCAATTGTGCCCGCCAGGAGACCGCGTGCGATCAGACGCTTCTCCACGTGGCTGGGTTAGTGGCAGGGAAAGCCGAGTAGATGCCGTGCGTCGTGTACGAACTCGTGCACGTGGGAGTCACTGCCGAACAGCGACACCGCGCCCTGATCGATGCCGACGAAGTAGAGCGCCAACAACGCCAGGAAGGCGGTTGCCGCCAACCAAAGCGCAGCACTTGCCGCCGACAGATCAATCGACCGGACCCGGATGCCAGGGGGATTGGACACAGTTGACTCCTTCTGGGGATATCGCGTCCCGCTTGGTGTGTTGGTGACGAGCTTCGGGTCTGACTTTGGACAGTGGCGCGACCGTTCTGGAGTCTCACCAGATTCCGCTACCCGTCGACAACAATCGTCAGTCTAAACCGCCGACCCCTCGGTTGATCAAACAGTTCAGTGCTGCGGCGGTGGGCCGCCGTAGCCGAGTTGACTCGCCGTGTACTTCGCGGCATCGGTGATCGGCACTGCCTGGACTGCGGTGCCGTACGCGCAGATCTCGGTCCACACGTCGCCGATCTCGGTTGTGTCGAACCGCATCGCGACGATCGCGTTGCCGCCGCGATTGCGCGCCTCGGCGATCAGCCGCCCCATTGCCTCGTTGCGGCTCTCGGCGAGATTCTTGGTCATTCCTTGCAACCCGCCACCGAACATGGACTTCAACCCGGCACCGAATTGGGAGAACGCGTTTCGCGAGCGGACGGTCAGTCCAAAGACTTCGCCGCACACGCGTTGGATTTCCCAGCCGGGGAGGTCGTTGGTGGTGACGATCAGCACGGCGAGCCCCCTGGACATAGCGAAAACGGGCGGTAGCTCCGTCAGAGACTAACCGCCCGTTTCCTGCAATCGCTACTGCGGGTCGGGGGCGGCGTGCGCCCCGGCCTTCGCCAGATCAGGCTCGGCCGGCGGCTTGCGGGTTCCGGTGAAGGTGAACTTCGCGTCCTCGCCAGCGCCTTCGCCGTCCCAGTCGTCCACGTCGACGGTGACGACCTGTCCGGGCGCGATCTCCTCGAAGAGGATCTTCTCGGAGAGCTGGTCCTCGATCTCGCTCTGGATGGTGCGCCGCAGCGGACGAGCACCCAGCACCGGGTCGAAGCCACGCTTGGCCAGCAACGCCTTGGCCTTGTCGGTCAGCTCCATCGCCATGTCCTTGCTCTTGAGCTGGTTACCGACCCGGCCCACCATCAGGTCGACCATCCGGATGATCTCATCGCGGGTCAGCTGGTGGAAGACGATGACTTCGTCGATGCGGTTGAGGAACTCCGGCCGGAAGTGCTTCTTGAGTTCGTCGTTGACCTTCTGCTTCATCCGCTCGTAGTCGTTCTCACCGCCGCCCTGGGTGAAGCCCAGGCCGACCGGCTTCGAGATGTCGGAGGTGCCGAGGTTGGACGTGAAGATCAGCACGGTGTTCTTGAAGTCCACCGTGCGGCCCTGGCCGTCGGTCATCCGGCCATCCTCGAGGACCTGCAACAGGCTGTTGTAGATCTCCTGGTGCGCCTTCTCGATCTCGTCGAACAGCACCACCGAGAACGGCTTGCGCCGCACCTTCTCGGTGAGTTGGCCGCCCTCTTCATAGCCGACATATCCGGGCGGGGCGCCGAACAGCCGCGACGCGGTGAACCGGTCGTGGAACTCGCCCATGTCGATCTGAATGAGCGCGTCGTCGTCGCCGAACAGGAAGTTCGCCAGCGCCTTGGACAGTTCAGTCTTACCGACACCCGACGGGCCGGCGAAGATGAACGAACCCGACGGACGCTTGGGGTCTTTCAGCCCGGCACGGGTACGACGGATGGCCTTCGAAACAGCGCGGACGGCGTCCTCTTGCCCGATGATCCGCTTGTGGACCTCATCCTCCATGCGCAGCAGCCGGGTGGTCTCGGCCTCGGTGAGCTTGAACACCGGGATACCGGTCCAGTTACCCAGCACCTCGGCGATCTCGTTGTCGTCGACCTCGGCGACCACATCCAGATCGCCGGAACGCCATTGCTTTTCGCGCTCGGCTCGCTGGCCTACCAGCTGCTTTTCGCGATCGCGCAGGCTGGCCGCCTTCTCGAAGTCCTGGGCGTCGATCGCCGATTCCTTCTCGCGGCGCGCCTCGGCGATCTTCTCGTCGAACTCGCGCAAGTCTGGCGGCGCGGTCATCCGCCGGATCCGCATCCGGGCACCCGCCTCGTCGATCAGGTCGATCGCCTTGTCCGGCAGGAAACGGTCGTTGATGTAGCGATCGGCCAGGGTGGCGGCGGCCACGATCGCGCTATCGCTGATCGACACCCGGTGATGGGCTTCGTAGCGGTCGCGCAGACCCTTGAGGATCTCGATGGTGTGCTCCACCGTCGGCTCACCCACCTGGACCGGCTGGAAGCGGCGCTCCAGGGCGGCGTCCTTCTCGATGTACTTGCGGTACTCATCGAGCGTGGTGGCACCGATGGTCTGCAGCTCGCCGCGGGCCAGCTTGGGCTTGAGGATCGACGCGGCGTCGATCGCACCCTCGGCGGCACCGGCGCCCACCAGCGTGTGCAGCTCGTCGATGAACAAGATGATGTCGCCACGGGTGTTGATCTCCTTGAGCACCTTCTTCAGGCGCTCTTCGAAGTCACCGCGGTAGCGGCTGCCCGCCACCAGCGATCCCAAGTCCAGGGTGTACAGCTGCTTGTCCTTCAGCGTCTCGGGAACTTCGCCGTGCACGATGGCCTGCGCCAGGCCTTCGACCACAGCGGTCTTGCCGACGCCGGGCTCGCCGATCAGCACCGGGTTGTTCTTGGTGCGCCGGCTCAGCACCTGCATCACCCGCTCGATTTCCTTCTCGCGGCCGATGACAGGGTCCAGCTTGCCTTCCATCGCGGCAGCCGTCAGGTTGCGCCCGAACTGGTCGAGCACCAACGAGGTGGACGGGCTGCCCGATTCGCCGCCACGACCACCGGTCCCGGCTTCTGCGGCCTCCTTGCCCTGGTAGCCCGACAGCAGCTGGATCACCTGCTGGCGCACCCGGGTCAGCTCGGCGCCGAGCTTGACCAGCACCTGCGCGGCCACGCCCTCGCCCTCGCGAATCAGGCCCAGCAAAATGTGCTCAGTGCCGATGTAGTTGTGGCCGAGCTGCAGCGCCTCGCGCAGGCTCAGCTCAAGAACCTTCTTGGCGCGCGGATTGAACGGGATGTGGCCCGACGGCGCCTGCTGGCCCTGGCCGATGATCTCCTCGACCTGGCTGCGGACGCCCTCCAGCGAGATCCCCAGGGATTCCAGCGACTTCGCTGCAACGCCTTCGCCTTCGTGGATCAAACCCAACAGGATGTGCTCGGTGCCGATGTAGTTGTGGTTGAGCATCCGGGCCTCTTCTTGCGCCAGGACGACGACCCTGCGGGCACGGTCGGTAAATCTTTCGAACATCGGTGGTACCTGCTCTCCCTCACCATCGGTACTTTGGTCGGCCTCAAGTCGGCCCTGCGTACCTGCCATCCACTGTAATGGTCGGCCTGCCAGGGTTCCTAACCTTGCGGTCCCTTGCCGTTCGGGGCCCGCTTGGCCTATCTGGTCGATCTCCCTGCCGCCAACACAGTGGTAACTGAAGAAACGAGACAAACCACCAAATCGTTTCCCCCGGCTCCCGGCGATCATTTCGCCGTCAGCGAAAAGACAAAGAACCGGCGCCCGGGTCGTTGCGGCCCGAGCGCCGGTAAGTGGTTTGTTTAGGTCGCCGCGTGGAATGCGTCGATGACGTCGGCCGGGATGCGGCCCCGCGTCGACACGTTGTGTCCATTTCGACGAGCCCATTCGCGGATCGCTGCGCTCTGCTCGCGGTCGATCGCGCCACGGCCGCGTCCAGAGCCGGAGCGGCCACGACGCCGACCGCCGACCCGACGGCCGGCTGCCACCCACTGCTTCAGATCACCGCGAAGTTTCGCGGCATTCTTAGAAGAAAGGTCAATCTCATAGGTCACCCCATCAAGCCCGAATTCGACCGTTTCGTCGGCGGCGCCCGCACCGTCGAAATCATCGACCAAGGTGACGGTCACTTTCTTCGCCATTTGCATACCCTCGCATTTCTTCCTGAGCAGTTGCTGAGCAGATTGGATTGTGTCCCCGTCACCAACCTGCCATAGAAACGCAGCATACTCAATCTGGAAGCACGACGTACAGTTGCACTTCAGTGCGGGCGAACAATCGGGAACAAAACTGTCTCCCTAATTGACAGCCCGGTCAAACACATCAACAACCGATCGATACCCATTCCAGTTCCGGTGCACGGTGGCATCCCGTACTCCAGTGCGGCCAGAAAATCTTCATCGAGCACCATCGCCTCGTCGTCGCCGGCGGCTGCAGCGCGGGCCTGTTCGGCAAATCTCTCGCGCTGAACGACCGGATCATTTAATTCGGAGTACCCGGTGGCCAGTTCGACTCCGCGCAAGTAGAGGTCCCACTTCTCCGTTACGCCGGGGATACTGCGGTGCTGACGCGTCAAAGGTGTTGTCTCGACCGGGAAATCCTTGACGAATGTGGGCACGGTCAGGTTGTTGCCCACTGTGTGCTCCCAGAGTTCCTCGACGATCTTGCCGTGACCGTAGCCGCGGTGGTCGGGAATCTCGACACCGAGCCGATCCGCGATGACATCTAGTCGATCAACCGTCGTCTCGGGTGTGATCTCTTCACCGAGCGCCGCCGACAGCGACGGATACATTTGTATCGACGCCCATTCCCCGTCTATGTCGTAGACACCGCCGTCTGGCAACGGTAGTTGTCTAGTGCCGATCGCCTCGTCGGCTACCTCTTGAATAAGCTCCCGGGTGACTACTGCCGAATCGTCATAGGTTCCGTAGGTCTGGTAGGTCTCCAACATGGCGAATTCCGGAGAATGCGTGGAATCGGACCCTTCGTTTCGGAACACACGATTTAGTTCGTAGACCTTGTCGAAACCGCCGACGATGCAGCGCTTGAGGAACAGTTCCGGTGCGATCCGCAGGTAGAGATCGATGTCCATCGCATTGGAATGCGTGATGAACGGCCGAGCCGCTGCGCCACCGGCCAGTGTCTGCAACATAGGCGTTTCGACTTCGAGAAACCCACGCCGTTCCAATGCGTTGCGTATCGCGCGGACAACGGTGATTCGCTGACGGGCCACTTTGCGCGCTTGCGGGCGGACGATCAGGTCGACGTAGCGCTGCCGCACCCGCGACTCCTCGCTCATCTCCTTGTGCGCGACAGGCGGCGGCCGCAACGACTTGGACGCCATCTGCCAGGAGTCGGCCAGCACGGACAATTCGCCGCGTCGTGAGCTGATCACATTGCCGTGCACGTAGACGATGTCGCCGAGATCGACGTCGGCCTTCCACGCGTCGAGCGCTTCCTGACCAACCTTGTCCAGGCTGATCATCACCTGCAGGCTGGTGCCATCACCGTCCTGGAGTGTCGCAAAACACAGTTTTCCGGAGTTGCGCGCGAATATGACCCGGCCTGCGACACCAACGATGTCATCGGTCGCGGTATCGATCGCCAGGTCGGGGTGGGCCGCGCGAACCTGTGCCAGGGTGTGG
>DATIOT010000570.1:0-18291 GCA_035472875.1 Mycobacterium sp. | reverse complement strand
AGTCGAGACAATCGCCCAGCCGAACCTTCACCACAGCCGCTCCACTTGCTCGCGCACAACCGTCTCCAACCGCGCGGATTCGTCCAGCGCTGTCAGCAAGTCCTTGGTCAGCCGCGCGATCTTCTCGTCGACGGGCTCCCCGTCATTCTCGGCCGGCCGCGCACCTACATACCGTCCCGGTGTAAGCGCGTAGCCCGCTGCTCTGATGTCATCCAGCGACGCGGATTTGCAAAATCCCGGAACATCCTGATAGGCAGCGCCTTTCGCGGATGCCGACGCGCGCCACGCGTGATAGGTGTCTCCGATGCGGACGACGTCCTCGTTGGTCAGCGCGCGCTCTGCACGATCCACCAAGTAGCCGAGCTCGCGGGCATCGATGAACAGCACCTGCCCCGACCGGTCCGCCTTGTCCATGGCGAAGAACCACAGGCACACCGGGATTCCGGTGCTGCGGAACAGCTGTGCGGGCAGCGCAACCATGCACGACACCAAGTCCGCCTCGACGATCCGTGCGCGAATGTCGCCTTCCCCTCTTGCGTTCGACGACATCGAACCGTTGGCCATTACCACGCCGGCCTTACCCCCGGGCGCCAGCTTTGACAGGATGTGCTGGATCCAGGCATAGTTGGCGTTGCCTGCCGGCGGAACGCCGAACCGCCAGCGCGGGTCTTGCTCGTCGCGGGCCCAATCTTTGATATTGAACGGCGGATTGGCCATCACATAGTCCATCTGCACGCCGGCGTGCTGATCACAAACGAACGTGTCACCACACCAGGCGCCCAGGCCTGTGCCGTCGATGCCGTGAATGGCGAGGTTCATCTTCGCCATCCGCCAGGTCTGCTCGACGCTCTCCTGGCCGTAGATCGAGACGGACGTGGGGTCGCCGTCGTGCTCAGCGATGAAATTCTCTGTCTGCACGAACATTCCGCCAGAGCCGCAGCACGGGTCGTACACCCGCCCCCTAGACGGTTCGAGCACCTCGACGATCACCCGCACAACACTGGGCGGAGTAAAGAATTCGCCGCCCCGCTTTCCTTCCGCGCGGGCGAAGTTGCCGAGAAAATACTCGTACACCTCGCCCATCAGGTCCCGCGCGCGATGTGCGCCGTGCCGGCTGAATTGCGCGCTGCCCAGCAGGTCCACCAACTCGCCGAGGCGGCGCTGGTCGACGTTGTGGTACAGCCGCGACGGCGTTCCGGCCAGCGCCGGATTGGTTGCCATCACCGCGTCCATTGCCTCGTCGACGAGCTCACCGATGTTGGCTTTCGCGTTGTTCGCCAAGAACTTCCAGCGTGCCGACGGCGGCACCACGAACACATTCGCGGTTCCTTCGTCGTCCGCGTCAGAGACGTATTTGAGGAACACCAGCCCCAGAACGACGTCCTTGTACTGGCTGGCCGACAGGGACCCACGCAACTTGTTGGCAGCGTTCCAGAGCGTGTCTTTGAGCTCCTTGTCCGTCGACGGCGCCATCAGCTGACCCGTTTTACAGCGGCACGCAAATCTCCAGCCAAATCGCCCCGGCTGGACACGCTAAACCCACCCAGCCCCAGCCATGACGCCATCGACTCGAGTTCGCCGGTCAGCGCCGCGGCCACCTCAGCTCGCGGAACGTCGGCCTCACCGAACGCGCCCACGACGTGCAGCGTGTTGGCGGCTCGGTCGGCCTTGAGGTCGACCCGCGCGACCAGCTGTCCGTCCATGAGCAGCGGCCACACGTAATAGCCGTACCGACGCTTGGCCGCGGGAGTGTAGATCTCGATGCGGTAGTGAAAGCCGAACAGCCGTTCCACCCGGGGCCGGAAGAAGATCAACGGGTCGAACGGACACAGCAGCGCAGTGCCGCGGTCCAGGCGCGGCACCGTCCGGCCGGCCCGCAGATACGCAGGCGCCGACCAGCCGTCGACTTCGACCCGTTCGATCTCACCGGCGGCCACAAGGTCGGCGATGGCCGGCTTGATCTGCTGGGCGGACAGCCGGAAATAGTCGCGGATATCGGCCTCGGTGCCCACACCCAGCGCGGTGGCCGCCCGCAGCGTGAGCTCGCGGATAGCCTCGTCGTCGTCGACCTCACGGGCCAGCACGCTGGGCGGCAGCACCCTTTCCACCAGGTCATAGTGGCGAGCGAAGCCGACCCGGGTGGCCGTGGTCAGCACTCCAGAGGCGAACAGCGCCTCGGCGACCCACTTGGTGTCGCTGCGGCTCCACCAGGCTCCCGTTTTCCGGCGCGGCTCGGCGGCCAGATGCTCCTCGATCTGCCCGGCGGTACTGGGACCGAGCTCGGCGACGGCGGCCACGATGTCCTCGGCAAGTTGCGGATTGGCCTTGACGATGTGGCTGCCCCAGCGGCCGTGCCGGTACTGGCGCATCCGCCAGCGCAGCAGCGGCCAGTCATCGACGGCCATGAGCGCGGCTTCGTGTGCCCAGTACTCGGCCAGCAGCCGTGCCGAGCGCGGGCCCCAGGCGGCGCGGTCCAGCACGTCACGCTCGTAGGGGCCGAGCCGGCTGAACACCGGCGCGTAGTGGGCGCGCACGGCCACCGACACCGAATCCAGTTGCAGCACTTGGATTCGGGATATCAGCCGCCGCAGGTGCGCGCGGGTGATCGAGCCGCCGGGCTTAGGTTCGCTAAATCCTTGGGCCGCAACGGCTATCCGCCGGGCTTGCGCAGCGGTCAGCCTAGGGGTCCCGATGGACACGGCGCCGAGAATACCGGTCCTTTTCGGCTGCCCCCAGCGGCGAGGCTTACCCAGTGCTGACTTTCTGGTCCACCGGCATCACGGAGCTTGTCTCCAGGCTCGCTTCCGGTGGATTCTTTTGTTCTTGATATGCCGACTCAAGAGCGGCCGGAACCGTTTCTAGGTCGCGGTATACGCCCATCAGTTGCTCCAGGATCTTGATCCGTTGCTGGCTCGCCTCGTCCACGGCCCGCCGGGCCGCCTCACGATCCCGATCGGCTCTCTGCTTTGCATCGGCGAGGAGCTGCTCACGCGCCTGCTGGGCGTCAGCGCGCAGGCTGGCCAGTTCGGCCTCGAGCTTTTCCTTGGTTTCCTGATACTCGGCTTCCAGGGCTTTTTGCTGCGCGGCCATGTCCGCCAACAGCTCTTCGCGCTTTCGCTGCGTGGCCTCGGCCTCGGCCTCGGCCGCCGCGATCAGCGCCTCTGCCTCGGCCCGCGCCTCGGCCTGCATCTCGGAAACCTCGTCGACCGCGCGCCGCAGCAACTTCGCCATTCTTTGTTGCATCGCGTGAGGCGAGGGTGAGGTGTCCGTGAGGACGGCGACCTCCTGCCGCAGCGTGGCTGCTTCATCGCCGGATTCCTCAAGCTTGACCCTTAGGCTCTCGACGTCGTCGAGTAGCAGCTGCTGCTTGCTGGTCAACATCTCGATGTAGGCATCAACCGCAGCCGGATCGTAGCCCCTGAACAGGCGAGAGAACGTCTTTGCGGGTTCGGTTATCACTGCCAATTCCCCCTTCGGGCAACGCCTGGTAGACCCGGTGAGACCGACCCCGGAGTCGAGTATGTCACTGTCATGCCGTTGGCGCGGACACGAGCGCTCACGGCCGATAGTAGCTGTGAAACCGGTACGTCAGCCCCGAGCGGCTGACGCGCCACTCCCCCGTCTCGCCCAGCCACGCCTCGTCGAGCACCGGGGCCAGTGCGTCGTCCTCGTCGCACGGCAGATCGATCTCGACCTCGGTGACCTCAAGCCGGCTGGCGTGCGGCAGCGCCAGCCGATAGATCTGCGCGCCGCCGATCACCCACGTCTCGGGCTCAGTCTCACAATAGGTAAAGGCCTGTTCGAGTGAACCAACTACCTCAGCTCCGTCAGTGACGAAGTCAGTCTGGCGGGACAGTACGACATTTCTACGGCCCGGCAGTGGCCGAACCCTGGCCGGCAACGAATCCCAGGTCCGCCGACCCATCACCACCGTGTGCCCCATGGTCACCTCTTTGAAGCGGGCCAGGTCTTCGGGCACCCGCCACGGGATGTCGCCGCCGCGGCCGATCACACCGGACGGCGACTGAGCCCAGACCAGGCCCACGAGCGTCATACAGCGACGGGAGCTTTGATCGCCGGATGCGGATCGTAGTTCTTCACGACGATGTCGTCGTAGGTGTAGTCAAAGATCGAATCCCTATGGGCCAGAACTAGTTCCGGGTAGGGCCGCGGCTCGCGACTGAGCTGGAGCTGCACTTGTTCGACGTGGTTATCGTAGATGTGGCAGTCGCCGCCGGTCCAGACGAACTCGCCGACCGCAAGTCCAGCCTGGGCAGCCATCATGTGGGTCAACAGTGCGTAGCTGGCGATGTTGAACGGCACACCCAAAAACAGGTCAGCGCTGCGCTGGTAGAGCTGGCAGCTCAGCCGTCCATCGGCCACGTAGAACTGAAAGAAGGCATGACACGGCGGCAGCGCCATCTGCGAAATTTCGCCGACGTTCCAAGCCGACACGATGATGCGCCGCGAGTTCGGGTCGGTGCGCAGCAGATCCAGTGCCGCGCTGATCTGGTCGATGTGCTCACCTGAGGTGGTCGGCCAGGATCGCCACTGCACTCCGTAGATTGGCCCGAGATCGCCTGTGCTGCTTGCCCATTCGTCCCAGATGGTGACTCCGTGCTCATGCAGCCAACCGACATTGGAGTCGCCACGTAAGAACCACAACAACTCGTAGACCACCGACTTGAAATGCACCCTCTTGGTGGTGAGCAGGGGGAAGCCGACCGCCAGGTCGTAGCGCAGCTGCTGGCCGAATAAGCTACGGGTCCCGGTGCCGGTGCGGTCTGATTTGGCCATACCCCGCTCGAGTACCAGGCGCAGCAGGTCCTCGTAGGGCGTCGCGATCGGCACGCGGTCAGCTTACGTCCAGACGCCAGGAGTAGAACGGGTGCCATGCCGAACATCAAAGACACCGTCACCACTGCTGATGGCACCTGCACAGTCCACCTGTTCACCCCCGACGGCCCGGGCCCCTGGCCCGGTGTGGTCATGTTTCCCGACGCCGGCGGCGCGCGCGCCACCTTCTACCAGATGGCGGCCAAGCTGGCCGGATTCGGCTACGCGGTGCTGCTGCCGGATGTGTACTACCGCAACGGCGACTGGGCACCGTTCGAGATGGCAAGCGTGTTCGGCGACGAACAAGAGCGCAAGCGGCTGATGTCCATGATCGGCAGCCTGACCGCGGACAAAATCGCCAGCGACGCAAGCGCATTCTTCGACTACCTCGCCGCCCGACCGGAGGTGTCCGGGGAGCGATTCGGTGTGTGCGGCTACTGCATGGGTGGGCGAATCTCGCTGACCCTGGCCGGCCGTCTTCCGGACCGCATCGCCGCCGCGGCGTCCTTCCACGGAGGCGGCCTGGTGACCGACACCGCGGATAGCCCGCACCTGCTGGCAGACCGGATCAGCGCCACGGTATACGTGGGCGGCGCCGAGAACGACGCGTCGTTCACGGCCGACCACGCTGAACAGCTCGGCAAAGCGCTGACGGCGGCCGGTGTGCAGCACACCATCGAGTGGTACTCGGCGGCTCACGGGTTCGCAGTCCCGGATAACCCGCCCTACGACGCGGCCGCCGACGAGCGGCACTGGACGGCGATGACGGACCTTTTCGGCTCGGCTTTACCGCGTTAATGCGGCGGCGCTGGTCGGGCAAGGTCGGCCGGCGCCCTTTCGCTGCCGACCGCATCTAGCAGCAGCGTCGCGGCTACCGTCGCCCCGTCGGTGCGGATCGTGCCTGCCACGGTGCTCGCTCGTGCGTGGGTCTCGGGGGTCAGTGTCGACTTGAGCGCGGCCGACAGGGACGCGATTGTCGGAATCGGACCGGCGTGCGCTGCGCCGATGCCCACGTGGGCCACCCGGTCGGCCCAGTACAACTGGTCCTTGCCCTGGGGTACCACCACCTGAGGCGCTCCGGCCCGGGCGGCCGTCGTCGTCGTGCCCGCGCCACCGTGGTGCACGACGGCGGCCAGTCGACCAAACAGCGCCTGCTGATTGACCTCGCCGACGGCGAAGCAGTCGTCCCGGTCGTCGATCAGGGCGAGATCGGCCCAGCCCTGAGCAAGGAGCGCGCGGCGGCCCTGCGCGCGGATCGCCTCGATGGCCACCCGGGCGATGAACTTCGAATCGCGCACGGGCATGCTGCCGAAGCCCACGTACACCGGTGGTGTGCCAGCGTCCAGGAACGCCACCAACTCCGCCGGGAGTGGGCGTTCGTCTGGCAGGAGCCACGCGCCGGTTTGGACGACGTCGAGCTCCGCCGGCTCCTGCCACGGGCCCAGGATCGGATCCGCCGCCACCCATGGGTGGTCGGTGAAGGCGTAGTCGCGGACGTTGTCCACCGGTGGCAGACCGATCGACGCCCGGTGACTGTTGAGCGTCGCGCCGAACAGCGCGTTCGCGTTCCGGGCGTTCAGGTCCCACAGCACCCGGTTGTCGATCTCGTTCCGGGGAAACGGCCAGCCCGCATGCTCCGGCGGCGGGTGGTGCGGCGACGGCAGATGGGTCGGGTGGTAGCTCGCGTAAACGTAGTGGATTCCCAGTTTCTCGGTTACCGACCGCGCGCCGGCCGCGGTCCACGGCAAACCGGTCGCCACGAGCGCATCGCATCCCTCGGCCGCAGCCGCGACCGTGTCGAACTGCGCGGCAATCAACTCGTCCACATGCCGGCGCAGGTCCGCCTCCGATGGCGGCGTCGACGCGGTCGCCATCGCGCGTACCGACTCGCCGAATGGCACCAGCGGCACGCCGAAGCCGGCCGCCCGCTCCGCGAACTCCTCATCCGGCGGCGCGCACACCCGCACCTCCGCGCCGAGTGACCGCAACTGCACCGCGAGCCCCACCAGCGGTTCGACGCCCCCGCGCGAATCGTATGTCGACAACAACACACGCATTTCGCAACTCCCATTTCCGCAGGCTGTGGTGCCGGAAACCGATTCTTGCAGCACCGAGGCACGCGGCGCGAGCCCGCGAGCTATGGATGCAGCAGCAGAGTGCGAAGTTCTTGTCCATCTCACGAGGTCCTGACCAGCGGTGCCGGTCAGAGCTATCGAAGGTCCGTAACGGTGTTGCCCACATTGGCTGGTGCCTGTAGTTAGCGCTGCTTGCGGGCACGGTCGCTGGCGTAGCGCAGTAACGATGCTGAGTTCACTGCAGGTCACCGCTGGTTTGGGTTTTGTGACGCTCTTGGCCGCGAGGCGCGCACAGTTAGTGGAGGGGGATCGTCGGCGTTTGCTGCCGCGGCGTTAACGCCGAGCCAACATCGGAGAAATCTGTGCTTCAGCTAATAAACTATGCTAAAAAAACTTGCGCTGAACCCGTGGATTCGCGCCAGAAGTAATTTGGCACGTGGCTAATAGCAAATATGGCTCACGAACTATGGACTCACCGCTCAACATACCTTAGCATTTGCTGTCAGCGGGACGGGTCGGGAGGTGCTCTACCGCGTCGGGGACGAGCCAGCGCGATGACGGGGTGATCCGTGATTACGAACAGTTCCACAACGGTCGGCAATCGGCGCGTCGAGCGTCGACGCCCGACACCACCTGACCAATTGCCCATCGAAGCGCTGCATCGGATGCCCGCGCTGATCATCTTGGAGCGACTGCCGGCGCCTGCCCTGGCGGTTGACCGCGCTGGAACCATCCTGTTCGCCAACGGCGGATTTTGCGACATGGTGGGCTACTCGTCCGACGAGCTCCTGTCGATGAAGTTCGAAGAAATTTTCCACAGCGTGCCGGCTAATGACCGCTGGATCGCGCTGGTGGGAACCGACGCTCCTCGGCTAGTTGAGCTGCGACACAAATACGGCCATTCGGTGTGGGGCGCCATGAGCACGTCGGCCATGCGACGCCGTGACGACACGCTTGCACTGGTCACCTTCCGCGACCGCACCGAAGAGCTATGGAGTAGCGGCGACGCCCCAGAACTATCATGGGAGACTGCAATCGGAATATTGCACAACTGTCCAGCGCGGGCTGAGCACGGCTTCCCGTGACCGGTCGGCTCTCCTTATCGGCGGACCGAACATCGGCCTAGCTCGGGGGCAGGTCCATCAACTCGGCTAATCGGGCCCGATGACGATAGGCGGTACCGAGCGCCAACTGATCACTCTTGGCCCGCTTGAGGTACAGGTGCGCCGGATACTCCCAGGTCATACCGATGCCGCCGTGCAGCTGTACGCACTCCTCGGCGGCGTGCACGGCGATCCCGCTGCAGTAGGCCTGCGCGATGGCCGCGGCGATGTTCGCGTCTTCATCGCCGCGGGCGCAGGTGTCCGCGGCGTAGCGGGCCGCTGCCGTCGCCGAACTGACCTCAAACCACAGATCCGCCAGCCGGTGCTTGATCGCCTGATAGGAGCCGATCGCGCGGCCAAACTGTTTGCGCTGCTTGGCGTAGGCAAGCGTGGTGTCGAAACACCACTGGGCCACCCCGAGTTGCTCGGACGCGAGCAGCGCCGCCCCTGTCTGAAGCGCCTCAGCCACTGCGCTGTCCGCCGGCCCGACCCGTGATGACGCCGCCCCCGAGAACCGCACCTCCGCAAGGGGCCTTGTCATATCCAGCGCCAGCAGTGGCGACACCTCCACACCGGCCGCGGTTCGGGGGACGGTATGCAGCTGGAGTCCGTCTGGGCCCACGACCGGCACAACCAGTACGTCGGCTTGGCTGACACTCGCGACACTGCTAACCAAGCCGCTCAGGCCGTCGGCGCTGCTACTCACCCCGGCGACCGGATCCCATGGGGCCGTGGACAGCGGCACCACCAGCGCCGCAGTGACCGAACCCTGGGCCAGCTCAGGCACGGTCTCGGTGTCACCGGCACGCAATAGCGCGACCGTGGCCAGCACCGCGCTGGATAGGAACGGCACCGGCGCGACGGCCCGGCCGATCTCCTCCATCACCACCGCGGCCTCGCGAGCGCCTGCGCCGGCGCCGCCGAGCGACTCGGGCACCAGCAGCCCCGCCACCCCCAGCTCGGCGGCCAGCGTCCGCCAGACATCTGAAAAGTCTTGCGGCGCTGAGTCATAGGCTCGGGCCACCGATTCCGGTGGGCAACGGTCGGCGAACAGGTGACGAACGCTGTCGCGCAACGCCTCCTCGGTGTCGGAGTACAGCAGGTCGCCGGTGCTCATCGGTCCAGGTCCTTCCAGGCAACGTCCTTGTCGACGCGGTGTTCGCCCGGCAGGCCAAGAATCCGTTCGGAGATGGTGTTGCGCAGGATCTCCGACGTGCCGCCCTCGATCGAGTTGCCGCGTGCCCGAAGGTAGCGGTATCCGGGCTCGCGCCCGATAAGGTCGACGACTTCCGTTCTGCGCATGGTCCAGTCGTCGTACTGCAGCCCGGATTCGGCGTGCAGCTCGATGTCGAAGCCCGAGATGGCTTGCGCCAGCCTGGCGAAGGCCACCTTCATACCGGCGCCTTCCGGGCCGGGCTGACCGGCGACGGCCTGTTGCCGCAACCGTTCACCGGCCAGGCGAAGGACTTCTGCGTCAACCCACATCCGCATCAGCTCGTCATGCATCGCAGAGTTGCGCAGCCCGGGCTCGTCCCGCCAGGCTTGGGTGACCGTCCCGATGATCCCGCCCTCCCGCGGAACACCCGGGCGAGTACCGATTGCGACCCGCTCGTTGTTGAGCGTGGTAGTCGCAACGCGCCAGCCGCCACCTTCCGGGCCGAGCCGATTCGCATCGGGCACCCGAACGTCGGTGAGAAACACCTCGTTGAACTCCGCCTCGCCGGTGATCTGGCGCAGCGGCCGGACTTCGACACCGGGTTGCGCCATGTCACACAGGAAATACGTCAGCCCAGCATGTTTGGGTACCGTTGGGTCGGTGCGGGCGACCAGGATGGCCATCTGCGCGTGCTGAGCCATCGACGTCCACACCTTCTGCCCGTTGACGATCCAGTCGTCGCCGTCGCGGACCGCGCGGGTGGCCACCCCGGCCAGGTCGGATCCCGCGCCCGGTTCGCTGAACAACTGGCAGTAAACGTGCTCGCCGGTGAACAACGGGCGCAGAAACGTTCGCTTCTGCTCGTCGGTCCCGAACGCTGCGATCGTCGGTGCCGCCATACCCATGCCGATGAAGTTCTTGACAGTGCCGCCCACTGGCGCACCAGCGGCGGCCAGCCGGGCATCGACCCGCTCCTGGGCTTTCCGCGGCAGATCCAGTCCACCGAAACCCTGCGGCAGGTACACCCAGGCCAGGCCCGCGTCGTACTGCGCGCCGAGGAATACCCGCGGATCAGTGGTCGCCGGGTCGTGCGTGTCTAGCAGTGCCTGCACCCGAGCGTCCAGGTCGGCTGTGACGTCCTTCGTGCTCATGAGTTGCCCTCTGGTCGAATCTGGAACCCCTGCGCGGGGCCGAGCAGTAGACCGCCGTCGATGACCATCGTCTCGCCGGTGATCCAGCTAGCCGCGTCGGAAACCAGGAAAGCGACCGCCCCGGCCACATCGATTGGCTCACCGATGCGTCCCAGCGCGATCGACGCGGCCAGCGGATCCTCATGGTCTTTCCACAGCGCCTCGGCCAGCCGGGTGCGAACCACCCCCGGGGCAATGGCATTGACCCGGACACGCGGTGAAAGTTCCAGCGCCAGTTGCTTGGTGACGTGGATCAGCGCGGCCTTGGTGGCGTTGTACATACCCATGGCCGGGGATTGGTGCAGGCCGCCTACGGAGGCGGTGTTGACCACCGCACCGCCGTGCTCGCCCATCCATGACTTGACGACGAGTGAGGTCCACAGCAGCGGGGCCCACAGGTTGACTTCGAAGATTTTGGTGAAGCGCGCGTGGTCCTGGTCGATCAGCGGACCATACGCGGGGTTCGTTCCCGCGTTGTTGACCAGGATGTCTACGCTTCCGAAGCGCTCCAGCGTGAGGTCCACACAGCGCCGTGCGGCGTCCTCGTCAACCGCGTGAGCGCCGACGCCCAGGGCCCGGTCACCGACTTGCGCCGCGGCCGCCTCCGCCGCCTCCTGTTTGCGGGCCGTGAGCACCACATTGGCGCCGGCGGCTGCCAGCTGTTGCGAGATCGCCAAGCCGATCCCGCGCGAGGCACCGGTGATAATCGCGGTGCGACCGGTCAGATCCAGTGAGGTCATCTTGTTATGCCTTCTGTTGCGTTATAGGCCGGATTCAGCCAGCCGAGGGCGTCGGTTTCACCCGGTTTTATTCACGATGTTTTGTACACGTGTTGACGTGGTATGCGAGACGCATGTTAGCGAAATTGACCCTCATGAAACCAATAGTGGTGGCCGGGGCTGTTGCGGCCGCCATCGCCGCCGCACCAACGGCCGCAGCTGACACTTTTGCGGCTGGACCAGCGATGACTGGCCCGGTGCCCACCCACGTTGTCTTCAAGGACGACCCGGGCGGCGGCGGCTGCGACGCTAACGGCAACTGCGGCTCCGGTGGCGTGAATGGCCCCGGCGGCGGCCCGGGTGGCCAGGGCTGCGTCCCGGGCGTCGGCTGCGGCTCCGGCGGCCAGTTCTTCGGCCCCGGCGGCGTGCCGGGCGGTACTGGCTGTCTGCCGGGCGTCGGCTGCGGCTCCGGCCACGGATAAAAGCAGATTGACCTTCAGCCTCCCGGAAGCCTGGTAATCCAGGCCCGGGAGTCTGCGGGGTCGATGACGTCGTCGAGCTCGAACGTGGTGGCTGACCGCAGCGCCTTGCCGTGCTGATAGGCCGCCGCCACGAGCTTGTCGAATAGCTGCTGGCGTTCAGCCGGATCGGTAACGGCGCCGAGTTCCTTGCTGAATCCCAGCCGCACGGCTCCTTCGAGGCCCATGCCGCCAATCTCGCCGGTCGGCCAGGCGACGGTGAATTGGGGCGCGCGGAAGGAGCCCCCGGCCATGGCCATCGCGCCTAGCCCGTAACCCTTTCGCAAGATGATCATTCCGAGCGGCATCGTCAGCTTGGCGCCAAGCACGAACATCCGCCCGAACCGGCGCACCGCGGCCTCCTTTTCCGCGTCCGGCCCGACCATGAATCCTGGGGTGTCGCATAGCGAGATCACCGGCAACCGAAACGCTTGGCACAGAGCCAGGAAATCGCCGGCTTTGTCGGCCGCCTCGGCGTCGATCGCGCCGCCGAGATGGTGACTGCTGTTGGCCAGCAACCCGTATGCCACACCCTCGACACGAACCAGTGCGGTGACGATCCCAACGCCGTAGTCGGAGCGCAGCTCCAGGACGGAGCCGACATCGACGATCGACTCGATCGCCCGGCGCACGTCGTAGGCGCGTAACCGGTTCTGCGGCACCACGTGTCGGGCCAGCCGCGGATCTGGTGCTTGCCAGTCATCGACGCTGCCCTGGAAATACGACAGATACTGCTTGGCGAGTGCGACCGCGTGCTCCTCGTCGCGGGCGACCAGACTCACCACGCCGTTGTGTCGCTGCACGTCGATCGGCCCGATCGCCTCCGGCGGGTACACCCCAAGCCCGCCGCCCTCGATCATCGCCGGACCGCCCATCCCGATATTGGCATCCGGGGTAGCGATGATCACGTCGCACACCCCGGCCAGCGCGGCGTTGCCGGCGAAACACCGGCCGGAAACGATCGACACCAGCGGCACCCGGCCGCTCAGGCCGGCCAGCATCCGGAAAGTCGGTACGTCCAGCCCCGCAGCACCGCCGACGTCGGTGTCGCCGGGCCGGCCACCGCCACCCTCGGCAAACAGCACCACTGGCAGGCGTTTTCGGGTGGCCAACTCGAAGACGCGATCGGTTTTGGCATGGTTGCGCATGCCCTGTGTTCCAGCCAGCACGGTGTAGTCGTAGGACACCACAACCGCCTCGGCCGCTGCGTGCCCGAATCGGTCGGCGCCGATGGTTGCCACTCCGGCCACCAGGCCGTCGGCCGGAGTGTTGGCGATTAGGTCCGCTTCTGAGCGCCTGCTGCACTGCGCGGCAATGGCCAATGCGCCGTATTCGACGAAACTGCCGGCATCAACCAGATCAGCGATGTTCTCCCGTGCGGTGCGGCGACCTTGCTTGTGCCGCTTGGCAACCGCGGCTTGCCGGCCCTCGTCGAGGGTAAGCAGATGACGCGCTCGGACCTCGTCGAGGTCTGCGCGCGGCCGATCGAGATCCACTGCGGCCGCGACGGACTCGCCGTCGCTGCCGGCCCCGGTGCGGGTGAAGACCAGCAACGGGTCTCCGGTCCCGACGACCTGGCCGGGCGTCACCAAACTTCGGACCGTCCGCAGCGCATCCGGCGCGACCAGCACATGCTGCATCTTCATCGCTTCGAGAACGACCAGTTGGCCGCCGGCGCCGAATTCCGTGCCTTCTGAGGCAATTTCGACCACGGTGCCGGCCAACTGCGCACGCAGCACTTCCTCACCCGGATAGAGCTCGACCGCGGTAACGCGAACGTCATGCTGGTGAGAAAGCGTCGCGGCCGCCAACTCGGGAAGCTTCTCGTCGAGAAAACCCGTCGTTACCAGACCCGACTGGATCTCGCTGTTGGACAGCAGTTCTCGAAGAAATCCGATGTTTGTGCGAATGCCCTCGATGCTGAACTCGCCCAGGGCTGTCCGAGCCTTGCGCATCGCCGCCGGCAACGATGATCCCTGCACATGGGTGATGACCTTGGCCAGCAGCGAGTCATATCGCGGGCTGGTGACCAGGCCCGGCCTGCCGTAGGTGTCGACGCGCACTCCGGGACCGCTGGGCGGCGAGAACACCGTAAGGGTGCCCGCGGCGGGCACAACAGACCCGTCGGCGTCGAAAGTCTCCATATTGACCCGGGCCTGTATTGCGATGCCTCGTCGCGCGGCGGGCTCGCCAATCACTTCGCTGCCGTCAGACGCAATTCCGGCCGGCAACCGCAGCTGGTAGTAGGACGCGCCACCGGCGATGGCCAGCTGTACGGCCACCAGCTCCACCCCGGTGGTCTCCTCGGTGACCGTGTGTTCCACCTGGATTCGCGGGTTTACCTCGAGGAAAACGTACTTCTCACCGGCGACCAGGAATTCGACCGTGGCCAGCCCACGCAAGCCGACCCTGGCGCACAGCCGGACGGCCGCCTCATGTAGCTCTCGACGCAGCATGTCTGAAAGTCCTTGGGCAGGAGCGATTTCTACCAGCTTCTGGTAGCGCCGCTGGATGCTGCAGTCGCGATCGCCGAGAGCCAGCGCGTGCGTGTGGTACCCAGCCGGTGCACCCACGACCTGCACCTCGATATGCCGCGCGGCGTCGAGAAGCGCCTCGGCGAACAGCGCCGGACTGCCGAAGCCGAGTTGTGCCTCCGCGGCGCATTGGCGATAGGCGTTGTCGATCTGATCGGCGCTGTGCACCTTGCGCATTCCCCGGCCACCACCACCGGCCAGCGCCTTGATCACGATGCCGCCATCCTGGGCGGCGAAAAATGCGCGGACGTCGTCAACGGTGCTCGGCCCCTCGGTCGCGGGCAGCACCGGCACCCCGGCGGCAATCGCGGCACCGCGGGCCGATGACTTGTTGCCGAACAACTCGAGCACGTCGGCGTCCGGTCCTACGAACGTGTATCCGGCGGCCGCACAGGCGCGGGCGAACTCGGCGTTCTCGCTGAGGAAGCCGTAGCCGGGATGAATCAGCTCCGCGCCGCACTTCTTGGCGGCCGCCAGCATCTGTGCCTGATCCAGGTAAGCCTCCGCACCGGCGCCGGGAACGCCGATCGCCTCGTCGGCCGCGTGCACGTGAGGGCTGTCGGCGTCGTCTTCGGCGTAGACCGCGACCGTTTGGATGCCCAGTTCGGTTGCCGTGCGGATGATTCGAAGCGCGATCTCCCCCCGGTTGGCGATCAGCAACGTCATGTGGATACCTCAGTCATCGCAACGCGGGACCCCATTGCACCTGCCCGCGGAGCTTACCCTTGAGCAGCTTGCCGCCGGCATTGCGCGGCAACGCTTCGTCTACCACGGTGATGTATTGCGGAACCTTGAAGTCGGCCAGCTGCGCACGGCAGTGGTCGAGCACGGCCGGCACGTCGATCTGCTTTTGGCCGCCGAACAACACCGCACCGACTTTCTCTCCCATGACCTCATCGCGCACTGCCAACACACAGGCATCCGCGACATTGGGGCCCGCCAGCAGCACCGCTTCCACCTCGACGCTCGAGACGTTTTCTCCGCCCCGGTTGATGATGTCCTTGAGCCGGTCCACGATGTGCACCCGCCCCGCGTCGTCGACCTTAACCACGTCACCGGTGTGCAACCAGCCGTCGACGATCGTGGCCGCGCTAGCCTCTGGCCGGTTCCAGTAGCCGGTGGTGACGTTGGCTCCGCGCACCACCAACTCGCCCACGCCCGGGTCATCGCCGAAGGGGATCACGCCAAGATCCACCGAGGGCACTGCGTATCCGACTGAGTCGGCGTGCTCGACGGCGTCCTGGTCCGGCAGCACGGTCATCAGCGAGGCGCTCTCGGTCATGCCGTAACCATTGAACACGGTGGCGTGCGGGAACGAATTCTTGACCGACCGCACCAACGACGGGGCGATAGGCGCGCCTCCGTAGCCCACCCAGCGGACACCGGAAACATTTGCGTCTGCAAAGCCATTGTGCCGCAGCAATAAAGAGTACACCGCGGGGACCGTGACCATCAACGAGATTCGCTCGGCGGGCAGTGTGGCGATCAGCTCGTCCAGGTTCAGCGCGGGCATGATCACCGCCGCTCCCCCGACACGAGCGGCGATCAACAGCTGTGAGTTGCAACCGGTCACGTGGAACAGTGGCACCGAGATGAGGGTGCGCAGCTGATCGCCGAGATCGGCTGTTTCCCCAAGGCATCGCAGCATGTTCTCGGTGTTGGTCAGGAATGCTTCGTGGGTGGTCGGCACGCCCTTGGGGTGGCCGGTGGTTCCCGACGTGTAGAACAGGGCGGCCGTGTCCGTGTGGCTGAGCTGGTGGGTCACGTACGGTTCGCCGTCGGGCAGCGGGGTGTCCGGCGCGAGATCCATTCGCGCACCCGAGTCAGACCGGATGTACTCGACCTCTGGTTGCGCCGACCGCGTATTGACCGGCACCGCAACGCCACCGGCCATCACGGTGCCCCAGAACGCCAACACCCAATTGATACCGGCCGGGTAGCGCACGGCGACGCGGTCACCCGGGCTTAGTCCGTCCGCTCGTAGCCCACCGGCCACCCGCGCCGCGCGGCTCCACAGCTGCCGGTACGTCAGTCTTTCGGCACCCAGCTCGATTACGGCCTCGCTGTTCGGGCGGTTGTCGACCTGCTGAGCGAGCATATCCAGCAGCGTGGCGGGCAAGCGGTCATAGTGCGGAACACCGTTGGGATCGCGGGAAACGCCTGTCGCCGGGAAGGGGTTGTCGTCACTGGGAATTTCGATCACTGCAGGCATGCCCTGTCCTTACGATCCAGTGTCCTATCGTCATAGTGGTGACGATCGAGGATTCCGCCATCATGCCCGACGCGTTCTTCACTGTCGATGGCGACTCCTATTTGCCGGGCGTAATGACGCGAGGACCGTGGGGCGCGGCGATGGGCGGTCAGATCGTTGGCGGCCTGTTGGGTTGGGGAATAGAGCGATCCGGTATCGATCCTGATTTTCAGCCCGCCCGCTTCACGGTCGATCTGTTGCGTCCGGCGCTACTCGAGCCGGTGCAGATTCAAACGTCGGTGCAGCGGGAAGGTCGGCGCATCAAGCTGGTCGACGGCACGCTGATGCAGGACGGAAAGACCGTCGCGCGGGCCAGCGCGCTGTTCTTGCGACGAAGCGATCATCCTGACGGACAGGTGTGGTCCTCCCCGGTAGAGATGCCGCCGCTTCCGACGGACTCCGACGGCAACCCGGCGGACATGCCGTTTCTCATCTGGGGCTACGGGGCCACCCTCGAAGGCAGTCCCGGTATCGCCGCGGGCGAGTGGGAGCAGTCCCAGTCCCAGAAATTCGCGTGGGCGCAGGTGTTTCGCCCGATGGTCCAAGGCCACCCGCTCACACCGTTTGCTCGCCTGGCATTCGTCGGCGATATCACCAGTTCGCTCACCCATTGGGGCACAGGCGGATTGCGCTACATCAACGCCGACTACACCGTCACCGCGAGCCGGCTGCCCGACGGTGAATTCATCGGCCTGGCAGCTCAAAGCCACTACGGCACGGCCGGTGTGGCCACCGGCGCCGCTACCCTGTTCGACCGGCACGGGCCGATCGGCACCAGCTCGGCGCTGGCCTTGGCCCAGCCTGCCGAGGCGTTCCAGCCGTCCTACACCTAGGTACGGCAGTGCAACCATTGGACCAGCCCGGGGTTGATGCCGGTCTCCGGTCGGTCCTTTTCGTGACGGGGCAAAGAATATCCCACCCCGGCGGCCCGACCCGGGAACTCCCGTCGCTCCCTTGAAAAGGTTGCTGCGACATTCGGGCTGGCTATGCCGCCGTGGCAGAATGTCCTCGATCTCTGCATCGAAGAGCTAGCCGCGCGGGGCTGAACATGTTTGATGCGGGTCGCCGTCCCCGCCATCCAAGACATTTCCCCGGGGGCGCCGCCGCTCCTGACCGACGCCATCTCGATGAGGATGGCTTGAACTAATGGAACAGCTTGCGCCTGCGCCAGAGGTCATAGATTTCCGGCAAGCGTGCGCCAGCAAGCCTTTGGAGCCTCCGGAGAACTTTGCTGCCGAAAGCGCCAAAGCGCTGCACTAGATCATTCGCGCCTTGCAACGATTCCAGGATCGTCGCATAAGTGGTCCACGGAAGACCCGTCCGAGCGAGGTGTCCTTCAAAACTCCCGGTTCCCAGGTGGGCTCCATAACAGCAGTTTCGCAACGCATCTTCCCATTCCACTACCTCCTTCCAAATTGGAGCAGTCAAGACCACGCCTTCCCGTTCAAGCACGGTCGCGACAAACTGCCGGTAGCTGATTTTCCCGATGGCGTGAGGAGGTGGAGACACTGATATCACCATGACCAACCCGCGCACGGCTACCCAGGCCAGGGGTATCTCCGTATCCGCGCGCCACTCTGCATCGATGTAGTGCAACTTCCCCGCAGCGTCACGCACCAGGTTGGTCGGGATACAATCGGCAAAATCACCCGGCAACCGGCCCTGGTTGTCGGTATGCGCACGCAACATGTCAAGCCATGGCCGGGCCCAGGCCGAAATCTCCGCAAATCCCCCGCCGTTGAGGGTGATACGCTGCAACTCGACAATGTGCAATTCTCCTTCGGCGTAGTTTGCGATGCCGGTATGTTGTTTGAATCGGCACGGCTTTACCGGCAGGTCGAATAGCCGGTTCTTGGCAACCTGGAGGCGGCCTTCCTTTCTGAAGATGACATTCTCCGTTGCCAGCTCG
>DATIOT010000569.1:0-1953 GCA_035472875.1 Mycobacterium sp. | reverse complement strand
CGATGGCGAAGCATTACGGTGCGACGGTCATCGCCGCTGCCTCGCCGGCCAAGCACGAGACAGTACTGGCATTGGGCGCCGACCACGTCTTGGACTCCCTCGGTGGCGACAACTCCGCCGAGGTGCTGCGTCTGACCGGCGGGGCCGGCGCCGACGTGGTGCTGGAGTCGGCGGGCGCCGTCACCTTCAACGCCAGCCTGGCCGCTGCCAAGCGGGTCACCGGCCGTGTCGTCGTCTATGGCGTCGCGGGCGGCGAAGCCTCGATCACCAACTGGGAGCTGGTTTATAAGCACCAGATCCACGTCATTGGTTTCAACATCGGCGTGCTGATCCGGGCCGCGCCGCAGATCTTCGGCGAGGTCATGGGTGAGCTGTCCGCCCTCATCGCCGCCGGCGTGTTGACCCCTGGCCGGCCCACCGAGTACGAACTGGCCGACGGCCCAAAAGCGCTCGCGCAACTGGAAGCCAGAGCCACCATCGGCAAACTTGCGCTGCTGCCTTGAGAAAATCACCTAGTACCGAGCCGGTTACATCACACACCGAAGGTCCCCATTACAGGAGTTGAAACAGATGCCCGGAACCGCGGACTCGGCCGCCAGGCAGATGGCGCGATTGGTTGTGATGTACGACACCCCCTCCGACGTCGACGCATTCGAACGTCACTACAACGATGTCCACGTTCCCCTGGCGAAGCGGTATCCGGGCTTGCGTCGGTACACATGCAGTCACGAGCCGACCGAGGCGTTGCGCGGCCTCAAGGGCCGACTGTCCGACATCGTGTACCACGCGCTGGTGGCTGACGGCACATCCGTGCTCAGCCAGGCAGCTTGACATGGGAGCAAGGCGTGACCCGGCATCTGGATGCGGCACGGAATCAAGACCGGTTCACTGCTGAGACTGGCCGGTTCCGCCGGGAGCTATTGGCGCACTGCTACCGCATGGTCGGCTCGGCGCACGACGCCGAGGACTTGGTGCAGGAGACCTATCTGCGGGCGTGGCGGTCCTACTCCGGATTCGAAGGCCGGGCCTCGATTCGGTCCTGGCTCTACAAGATCGCCACCAACGTCTGCCTGACGGCGTTGAAGCCGCACCCGATCCGGGTACTGCCATCGGGTCTGACCGGCCCGTACGACGGACCAGACCGCCCGCCGATTCCCTTTGCGCCGGGAGAGGTCTTGTGGCTGGAACCGCTGCCAGACGCATGGATCGCACCGCCTGCCGACGATCCGGCCGCGGTGGTGATCGAACGCGAGTCGCTAAGGCTGGCGCTCATCGCCAGCCTGCAGCACCTGCCCGGCCGCCAACGCGCGATCCTCATCCTGCGCGAAGTGCTGGCGTTCTCAGCGGCAGAGATCGCGGAGATCCTCGACACCACCACGGTGGCGGTCAAGAGCGGTCTGCAGCGCGCCCGCGCCCGGCTGGACGAACTGCAGCCGGAGCCCGCAGAGCTGCTCGAACCGACCGACAGTCGGGCACGCGCGCTGCTCGACGGCTACATCGCGGCCTTCGAGCGCTCCGACGCTGGCCTGCTTGAACAGGTGCTGCGCACGGACGCAACGCTTGAGGCGACGCCGTTCCGCGACTGGCACGCGGGCCGGGCGATGTGCATCCATGTCCTGGGCACCTACGTTCTGGGAACACCGGGTGATTGGCGTCTGATCGATACCACCGCCAACGGCCAACCCGCCGCCGTCGTGTACCACCGCGAAGCCGACGGTGTGCTCCGGGCCGATGGCGCCGTGGTACTGGCCCCCACCTCCACCGGAGTCTCCCGCGTGATCAAGTTCCACGATCCTGCGCTTGCCGCGACGTTTAGCTTCCCGGACGTGCTCGTGAAGTGACCCGCGACGGCCTGGACGGGTCCGCATTGTAGGAGAGGGCGTTGCTTTCGGGCAAAGATCTCAAACTGCACGTTCATCAGGTCACAGGTGGTCAGGGGCGGGGTCGAACCGC
>DATIOT010000568.1:0-6293 GCA_035472875.1 Mycobacterium sp. | reverse complement strand
TGGTCATGGTTTCGCCCTTGTGGGCGAGCGATTCGTAGGTCGCCTCGCCGAGGACTTCGCGGAGGTGCGTGATGGCGGTGCTGAGTTGGGGGACTGTCGACGCGGTGGGGGGATTGAGTGCGAATCCGGCGATGGTGGCTGCCGGTTCGAGGCGTCCGAGGCGGTCGAGGAAGACTGCGAGAGTCTGCAGGGCGATAGGGATGTAGGCGACGTTGCCTGAGTCGTAGAAGTTGCGGACGGCCAGAGTCATGTCATCGAGGGCCGCCAGCGGGTCGCCGTGTTCGGGCTCAAGCTGAGACAAAGCGGTCGCCAGCTGTGATTCGACGAAGCGGTTGCCGCTGTCTTGGGCGATCACCAGGCCCCGGCGCAGGGCTTCCAGCGCGCGGACGGGATCAGCATCGTGGTAGGCGACGCCGTAGCCGTTAAGCGCGTACGCGAGCGCATAGGGGTTGTGGGTGGCTTCGGCGGCTTCGATCAGCCCGTTCGCGGCGGCCCTCGCCTCCTCACCGGCCCCGGCGACCGTCAGTGTGGCGACCAGTTGTGTCCTGGTGATTGTGTGGGTGTCGTGGCCGCGTGCGAGCTGGGCGCGGCACCACTCGACGCATCGTTCGAGCTGGCCGATGGCCGCGTACGTAACGCCGAGCCCGCCCTCGAGGCCGTACGGCACCTCGCCGCCGCTGCCGATCACCGTCTGGCCGGCGTCGGCATAGCCGACAGCCTCCTCGATGCGTCCCACGATCCAGCACGTCGAGGCCATCACGTACAGGGTTGCGAGCCGGGGATGGTCGACGGCGCGGGCGGGCTCGATGAGCTCCTCGACCCAGGCGATCGGCTCATAGTTTTCGACCAGAAAGCCAAGGATCCCCGCGTAGGTGGCGATGGCGGCGGCGGCGTCGAGGTCGCCGTGGTCGGCGGCCCACCGAAACGCGGTGCGCAGATTGGCGAACTCGACGGTGAACCAGTCGTAGGCCTCGCGTTGTCGGGGGCTGTCCCACAGGGCCAGGACGGCGGCTTCGCACCCGGCAAAGTGACGGGCATGCGCGGCCCGCGCCTCGGTGGCCGAACCGCCCGCGGCGAGTTGGTCCTCGGCGAACTGGCGGATGGTCTCCAGCATCGAATATCGGGTCCGCCCCGAAGACCGGTCGGCGACCAGCAGCGACTTGCGCACCAGCGCATCGAGCAGATCCAGGGTGGCGAAGTCATCATCGGAACCCATGACCGCACAGGCACTTTGGAGGTCGAATCCCCCGGCGAACACCGAACACCGCTCCAGCAGCGCCTTTTCCGCGTCATCGAGGTGGTCGTAGGACCACGCCACCGCGTGGCGCAGGGTCTGGTGGCGTGACAGGCCGCGCCGCGAGCCGACCAGCAGCCGGAACCGCTGATCGAGACGATCACGCACCTCGCTGGCGGTCATCGACGCCATCCGCGAGGCCGCCAACTCGATGGCCAACGGGAGGCCGTCGAGTCTGCGGCAGATTTCCACTACAGCGTCCGCCTCGCCGGGCTGGACCAGCGAGAAGTCCGACACGGCACTTTGGGCACGGTCGACGAAAAGGTTCACGGCCGCGGATTCGGTTCCGGAGTTGACGTCGAGCGACGGGACACGCCATAACTGTTCGTCGCTGACCCCCAATCCTTCGCGGCTGGTCGCCAGAATCGTTACCGTCGCCGAGGCGGCGAGGATCGCCTCGACCAGATCGGCGGCGGCGTCGTGCACGTGCTCGCAGTTGTCGAACACCAGCAGCCGGACTCTGCCCTCCAAGGCGGAGGCCACCGACTCGGTCACTGTCTTGCCCGGTTGCTGGGTGATGCCCAACGCCGCCGCGACGGCGTCGGGTACCGCCGCGGGGTCGGTGACGGCGGCCAGCTCGAAAAACCACACCCCGTCGGGGAACTCGTCGGCGAGATGCGCGGCGACTTCCAGCGCCAGACGGGTTTTGCCGACCCCACCTACTCCGGTCAGCGTGACCAGCCGATGAGCCTTCACCGCGGCTTGCAGTTCGGCGACCTCGGACTCGCGCCCGATGAAGCTCGTGGTCGCAGTCCGCAGGTTCCCCGGACCCGCATCCAGCGCCTGTAGCGCCGGGAACTCCGTGCGCAGGCCCTCTGCTTGGACCTGGAACACCCCGACCGGGGTCGGCACATCCCGCAACCGCCGCGGCCCCAGATCCACCAGATCCACTCCGCTGAGCAAACCCGCAGTCGACTCAGCCAACAGGATCTGACCACCGTGCCCGGCGGCCATCACCCGCGCGGCACGGTTGAGCACCGTTCCGAAGTAGTCCCCGTCTCGCAGCTCGGCCTCGCCGGTTGCCAATCCCATTCGCACCGGCAGCTGCAACTCCCGTTGCGCGTCGATCGCGGCGTTCACGGCGGACATCGGCGACGCGAAGGCCGCCACGAAACCATCGCCCGTGTGGCTGAACAAGAACCCGTCATACGCCTCGATCGCCGTGCGCAACACCTTGTCGTGGACGCCCAGCGCCACCCGCATCGCTTGCGCGTCGGCCTCCCACCGACGGGTCGAGCCCTCAACATCGGTGAACAGAAACGTCACCACTCCCGAAGGAGCGGCCGCCGCAGGAGCGGACACCCCTGCAGAATCTCACACCAGACACGCTCCTACCTCGCACATCGGCAGAATCTGGCCCAGACACCCGCCCCGAGCGCGGCGTGGCGCGCTACCCAGGGATCGCGGCGGCGATATGGCACATGCTGGCTGGCCGGCGGTGACACGATAGTGACGTGAACGACAGTGGGGTGGCCGCGTGACATGACGGCGGCAGCCGTGGTGTGCGGGTCGTGCGGTACGGAGCTGCCGCCGAACTCGAAGTTCTGTAATGAGTGCGGTGCGGCGGTTGCCACTGCCACGACACCGGCCGAGTACAAGCAGGTGACGGTGCTGTTCGCCGACGTCGTGCATTCGATGGACATCGCGGCGGCCGTGGATGTGGAGCGGTTGCGCGAGATCATGACCGAGCTGGTGGAGCGGTGCGCGGCGGTGGCGCGCCGCTACGGCGGCGGGAGCGTGGAGCAAACCGGCGACGGGGTGATGGCGATCTTCGGCGCCCCGGTGGCGTTGGAGGATCACGCTTTTCGGGCCTGTCTTGCGGCCTTAGCGATTCAGGAGGAGGCGAACCGGTTGGCGGCCGAGGTGGCCCGCCGCGATCGCGTGGCGCTGCGGCTGCGGGTGGGCCTGAACTCGGGCCGGGTGATCGCCGGTGAGATCGGTTCGGGGGCCTTGGGGTACGGCGCGACCGGCGAGCCGGTCGGGTTTGCCCAGCGGATGGAATCGGTGGCGCCCCCGGGCGGGGTGATGCTGTCGGAGTCCACGGCGCGGCTAGTCGAGCACACCGTGCTGCTGGGTGAACCGGAGTGGGTGCGCATCAAGGGCAGAGACGACCCGGTGCGGGCGCGCCGGCTGATGGCGATCAGCGCGCGGGATGGCCTGGTTGGGCGCACGGAGGCGAGCCTGGTCGGTCGGCGCTGGGAGATGGCCGCGCTGGAGGCCATGGTGGACGGCGCGATCGGTGGCCGCGGTGGTGTCGTTGGTGTGGTGGGACCGCCGGGCATCGGCAAGAGCCGGACGGCCCGCGAGGCCGCGGCGGCCGCGGCCGGTCGCGGGGTCGAGGTGTTTTGGACCTTCTGCGAATCCCACGCTCGAGAGGTCCCGTTCCAAGTGGTGGCGGGGCTGCTGCGGGCGGGCAGCGGCGTGGCCGACCTGGACGGCGAAGCCGCCCGCGAACGGGTCCGCGAACAAGTCCCGGAGGCCGACGCGGAGGATGTGCTGCTGCTTGATGATCTGCTGGGCATCGCCGACCCCGAGGTGCCGCTGCCCCCTATCGACCCGGATGCGCGGCGGCGCCGGTTGACCGCCCTGATCAACACCGCATCGCTGGCGCGCACCGAACCGGCGCTCTACCTGATCGAGGATGCCCAGTGGATCGATGAGGTCAGCGAGTCGATGCTGACCGACTTCCTCACCGTGATCCCGCAGACCAAGTTGATGGTGCTGATCACCGCCCGCCCCGAATATGAGGGAGCGTTGACGCGGGTGCACGGCGCGCAGACGATCGCGCTTGGCCCACTGGGTGATTCGGACACCGCGGCGCTGATCGGTGAGCTGCTGGGGTCGGATCCCTCGGTGGGCGAGCTGGCGGCGATCGTCGCCGAGCGGGCCGCGGGGAACCCGTTTTTCGTCGAGGAGATGGTGCGCGAGTTGGGGCAGCGCGGGGTGCTGGCCGGCGAGCACGGTAAGTATGTCTGTGGTGCGGATGTCGCTGAGGTGAGCGTGCCGGCCACGGTGCAGGCGGCCATCGAGGCGCGCATCGACCGGCTGACCACGCCGGCCAAGCGGACGTTGAACGCGGCGTCGGTGATCGGGGCCCGCTTCGGGGCGGGGCTGCTCGCCGCGCTGGGCATCGATGCGGTGGTCGACGAGTTGCTCAGCGTTGAGCTGATCGATCAGGTCCGCTTCACACCATCGGCTGAGTACGCTTTCCGCCACCCGCTGATCCGTACGGTGGCCTACGAATCCCAGCTCAAATCCGACCGCGCCCAACTGCACCGCCGACTAGCCGCCGCGATCGAACAACACGATCCCGGCTCGGCTGACGAGAAGGCGGCGCTGATCGCCGAACATCTGGAGGCCGCCGGTGAGCTGCGCGCCGCCTACGACTGGCAGATGCGCGCCGCAACGTGGGCGACCAACCGCGACATCGCCGCGGCGCGACTGAGTTGGGAGCGCGCCCGACAGATCGCCGACGCACTGCCCGCCGATGACCCGGACCGGGCAGCCATGCGCATCGCCCCGCGCACCATGTTGTGCGGGACCGGCTGGCGAGTCCAGGTCAGCGTTGCCGGGGCCCGCTTTGAGGAACTGCGGCAGTTGTGCACCGCCGCCGGGGACAAGGCGTCACTGGCCATCGGCATGGCGGGGCTGGTGATGGATCACGCGTATCACGCCCGCATCCGCGAGGCGGCGGAGCTGGCATCCGAACACATGGCCCTCACCGAGTCGATCGGCGATGCGAACCTGACGGTAGGGCTGTGCTTGCCGGTGCTCTTCGCCAAGATTGCGAGCAACGAGTGGTCTGACGTGCTGCGGTGGTCACAACGGGTCATCGACCTGGCCGACGGTGACCCGTCTAAAGGCGACTTCCTCTTGGGGTCCCCGTTAGCGGTCGCCTATACGTCGCGGGGTATGGCCCGGTGGTGCTTGGGTCGTCTCGGATGGCGCGACGACCTGCGCCACAGCCTCGCCATGGCCCGCAGCGCCGACCCCTTGTCGCTCGCCGGGGTCGTCGCCTACGTCTACTTCCTGGGGATACCGTATGGCGTGCTGCGGCCCGACGATTCCGCGGTGCGCGAGATCGAGGATGCGCTACGGATTGCCGAACGATCCGGTGATGATCTCGCGGTGGCCAACGCCCGGGCGGCGCTGGGCATGGCGCTGGCGCACCGCCACACCGCTGCGGAGGGTGACCGCGGACAGAAGCTGCTGGCCGAGGTCGGCGACGTATTCGTGCGCCGGGCACACAACCTGGCCGAATTACCGATCGTCAATGTGTACGTGGCACGTGAGCGGGCTCGGCGTGGAGATCGCGATGAGGCCATACCGCTCATGCGCGCCGCCGTCGACCATCTGTTCCGCGAGGGAGGGCTGCTGGTGTGGGGCGTTCCAGCGACGGGTGTGCTGGTACAGACACTGCTGGATCGCGGCGCCGAGCGTGACGTAGCCGAAGCAGAGGCCGCGATCATCAGGTTGGCGGACGCGCCATCAGACGACGGACTGGTCATACGGGAGATCTGGCTGCTGCGACTGCGGGCGCTGCTGGCTCGCGCTCACGGCGATGCCGCTGCTTACACGCACTTCAGGGATCGCTACCGCGACATGGCGAGAACGCATGGTTACGAGGGGCATATCGCGTGGGCCGAGGCGATGCCGTGACGCGACGTGTCGCGGCTACTCCGTTTGTGCCACGTGAGTTGCGCCAGGTGAATCACTCGCGCCGTCGCGGTGCCCGAATCGGGCGTTCCATGCCTGCCGGAAGATGCCCGACAGCGGCGGCTCGCGGAGCTGTGGCGCGTTATCGCTCATCCCGATCATCATCTGCTGGGCAGCGAGTTGGCCGAGTTGGGGAACCGGTTCGCCCGCGTCCGCGTCTGAATAGACGGTATGGAGGCTGACCCGGGGCCGAAGGCCTCGGGCTGCAAAAGGACGTGGGTTGCTGCTAGCGGGTGAACACTCGCTGCGGTAGAGCCACATTTGCAGATCAGGAGGCCTCCGG
>DATIOT010000567.1:0-14321 GCA_035472875.1 Mycobacterium sp. | reverse complement strand
ACATCCCGGATCCGCTCCTCGGCGAACTCCCTGGCGATGTCGTTGGCTGTGAGGTCGCTGGTCTGGTCCGGGAACGTCTTGGCGAAAAGCACCCCGCCCTCACGCCAGCGCTGCCATAGGGCTTCAGCGCGCTCCTCTGGTTCGGTGTCGACGGCTTTCTTGTGATAGGTGCCGTGCGGTGTGCCCGCCGCCGCGTAGGCCGAGATCCGACGCCGCTCGGGATAATGCTCCTGGATCTGCCGCCATTCGTCGGCCGACCACGGGCGGTTGGGCATCGGGATGGTGTAATTCGCGGATCGCTGAAATACCACCAGCTTCTCGGCTTGCGCGGCGACGATCGGAGCCGCCTGAATCCCGGACGAACCCGTTCCGATCAGGCCAATGCGCTTGCCGCGCAGGTCGGGATCCTCGCCCGGCCACGCGGCCGTGAAGTACACGTCGCCCGCGAAATCGTCGACGCCCGGGATGTCGGGCCGGTTCAGCGCCGAGAGACAGCCGGTTGCGCACAAGAGGAACTGCGCGACGTACGTTTCACCGGCCGCGGTCCGGACGTGCCAGCGACCTCGATCGAAGGTGGCAGCGACGACGTCCACACCGAATCGGTAGTGCCGGCGCAGATCGAAACGATCGGCGACATGGCGCAGATAGGCCAGGATCTCGGGTTGGGCGGCGAAGCGTTCGCTCCACGTCCAGCTCTGCTGCAGTGCATCGTCGAACGAGTAAGAGTAGTCGACACTTTCAACGTCGCAGCGCGCACCGGGATAGCGGTTCCAGTACCAGGTACCGCCCACATCGGGTGCCGCCTCGATGGCGGCCACCGACAGGCCGGCCGAGGCGACTCGGTGCACGGCGTACAGCCCGGCGAACCCTGCGCCGATGACGATGACGTCCGAAGCCTTGATCATTTCGACGGGCTCCCCGCGCGAGCCGGATGGAGCAGTTGGCGCAGGTCGCGGCAGATCAAAGCCTGCGCCGATGCCCCGGGAGCGAAGGATTGGATGGTCACGAAGCCGTGGAACAACCCGGGAAAATCACGGTGCACGACGGGCACGCCCGCGTCGCGTAACCGGCGTGCGTAGTCGCAGCCCTCGCTGTGCAGCGGATCCAGACCGGCGGTGACGATGACCGCGGGCGGCAGGCCGGCATGAGAAGCCGCGCGGGCAGGGGCTACCAGGTAAGGAGGGTCGAAAACCCGCTCACCACCCAGGTATTGACGCCAGTACCACTGCATCGCGGCGCGGGTGTTGAAGTATCCGGTGCCGTAGCGGTGGTAGCTATCCGTCGCGTACGAGGGATCGAGCGCCGGGTACAGCAAGACCTGCGCGGCGGGTTGGGCGACTCCTTGCTCGCGGCACAGAATGGCGGTGACCGCAGCGAGATTCCCGCCGGCGCTGTCGCCGGCGACCGCGGTCCGCGTCGGGTCGATGCCGAGCTCGGCTGCATGCTCTGCCACCCAGCAGAATGCCGCGAACGCGTCGAGCGCGGCAGCGGGTGCGGGGTGTTCGGGAGCCAGGCGGTAGTCGATCGACACCACCACGGCCTCGGTGCCACGGGCCAGGGCGCGGCAGAATCCATCGTGGGATTCGATGTCGCAGAAGACGAACCCGCCGCCGTGACAGAACACGATCCCGGGGCGGTCGTGTGACGGCTCGCCATGCGGGTAGTAGATCCGGACGGGGATGGCCTCGGACGGACCCGGGATCGAACGGTCGATGGTGCCGCGAACGTCCTCAACATTGTCGACAGGCACGCGCCGTTGGGCCACGGCGGCGCGGGCCTGTGGACCGGTCATTTCTTCGACGTGCGGGAATCCGGCGTTCAGCTGGTCCAACATCTCCTGCACGCCGTCGTCCATGTGCAGCTCGGACCTCACCGCTGGGCCGGTCATGCGGGCCGGTACTTCAGTAGGGTGATCCCGGCCTCGGGCACATCGCAGAACACCGGCCTGACCCGCATTCCGATCCGAATGTCGCTTGGATCGACGTCGACCAATTCGGTGCTGATCCGTGGCCCGGCATCCCACTGCACCACAGCGAGCAGTTGCGGCAGCGCGTCGGCCCAGGGCGGGCCCGTGGGTCTGCGACCGACCGTGAACGTGTACAGCGTTCCAGCGCCATCGATTTCACGCCATTCCAGGTCGTCGGCCAGGGTCCCTGGGGCCAGGGTGCGCGGATAAAAAACATAGCGCTGCAGTGACGGCGAGTACTGCACGAGGATTCGGTGCTGTGCCAGGCCTTCCCAGAAGGGTTGCGAGACCGGTGTGGGCTCGGGAACAGGGCGCGGTTCTGCGGCAGGCTTGCTCATCGCTAATCCCCCCGCATCAACAACGCGACCTGCTCGCTCATGATGCCGCCGTTGCCGGTGACGAACGCCGTGTCGCAGTCTGGCACCTGTGTCTTGCCGGCACGGCCCATGATCTGACGTGCGCCGTCGACGACGTGGTGCATGCCGCCGGCCATGCCGGCCTGACCGAAGGACAGTTGACCACCGGCCGTGTTGAGTGGAAAGTCCCCGCGGAAGGTCAAGTCGTGGTCGGTAATCCACGTCATGCCTTTGCCTTTGGCGCAGAAGCCGGCGTCTTCCAGGCTCATCAGCACGGTGATCGTGTAGCAGTCGTAGATCGAAGCGATATCGACATCGGACCGGCTCAGCCCGGACATAGCGAACGCGTTGTCGGCAGCGCGCGCTATCGGCGTGCACAGCAAGTCTTCGGCGTAGGTGGGCGTCTTGAAGGCGATGTGTTCACCGAAGCCGGTGATCCACACCGGGCGATGGCGGCTACGGCGCGCGATGTCGGCGTTGGCAATCAAAACACCGACTCCCCCATGCACCCGCATCACCGTTTCGAGCATGTGGATCGGGTCGGCGATCATCGGGCTGGCAAGCACGTCGTCGACGGTGATCGGCGTGCCGTGGAAAACGGCGCCCGGATGCGCACACGCGTTGGTGCGTTGATCAACCGCGATCTTGGCTACAGCGGCGGGGTTGTAACCGAACTCTGCCGCGTAACGCTGAGCGATCTGCGCGTACGGCGCGTTCTGGCCTACGTTGCCATACGGGATCTCGAACTCGGCTTGCGGCGACCCATACGTGTTCGACGATGCCCCATACCAATTCGGGGCACGCGGCGGGCTTTTCTGAGACTGCGGCACCGACGCCGATCCGGGTACCGCCGCCAGCACCGCGTCGCAGACGCCGAGCTCGACGGCAGCAGCCGCCCGCCACACCATTCCCGCGGACGTGGCCCCACCCAGGTCGACTCGCTCACCGAAATCCAAAGCCACGCCCAGATATTCGCACAGAGTAGCCGGTGCGAACATGGCGGATTCGGCCACGCCGTGGGTGAGCAGGCCGTTGATGCATGCCGGATCGACACCGGCATCTTCGACGACCATTTTCGCCAACAGCGCGTACTGGTCGAGGGTGAACATCGGTGGCCTGGTCGGACGGCGTTCGGCGGGTAACTCGGCGATGCCGACTATGGCTGCTTCGCCACGGAGCCCGGTCACGGTGGCGTTCCGCGTCGAGGGAGCTCAACGGTTGCTGTTCCCGGCATGAGCACGGTGTCGTCGCGGCGGCCGGCGATGTCGAGATCCACCAGTCCGGCGCCGTTGTCGGTGAGCCGCTTCCCGGTGACTTCCCCACCGAAGGTGAGTGGCTCGCCGGGATATGCGATCGCCCGGTTCTGCACCGCAAAGGACACCAAACGGCCGCGACCACCAATCCAGTCGCCGATTGCCCGGGCCAGCAGCGCCGCCTGAAGCGGACCCTGCACCAACACGTCATCGTAGCCTTCGACCGTTTGGGCCCAATGCTTATCGTAATGAATGCGATGGCCGTTGTAGGTGGCTGCGCTGAAAAAGAACAGCTGCGTTTCGTCGACGGTCACGGTTAACCAGGGAATCTGCTCGCCCACGCCGACATCGTCGTAAAACACCTGCTCACCGGTCATGGCGCTGCTAGGGTCGGGCGATCATCGAAGTCGACGCTTCGGCGACCAGATCGCGGTGCTGGTTCCGGTATACCGTGTGCCAGGTCACCAGGACGAATCTGCCGGAGCGGCCCTGCTTTTCAACGATTGACTCGATGGTGCGGACCATTTCGATTTCGTCACGGTGATAGGCCGGCAGGTGAAAGGTGAAGCTCTCCCCACCGGCCATCCGCTTGGGGGCGCGCGGGAACGCGAGGCTGCCCGAGACCGCGCCTGAGGATCCATCTGGTCGCAGCGCCTCGAGGCGCGTGACGCCGAGCACGGCGTACTGCAGGAAAAGCGGAGGGCAGATGATGTCACGAAAGCCGTTGGCCCGGGCGTAATCCGGGTCGAACCACAACGGATTGTGGTCACCGACCGCAGCCGCCCACCGTTGCCAATCGCGCTTGTTGACCTCGCCCGTAGCAGACGCGGCGGTGGTGCCCACTCGCGACGCCGATTCGGTATCGATCAGGCTGTCCTCGCTCACTGGCGCTCCCTTGTCGCTGCGGTTTCTTCTGTCACTTCCAGGGTCTTTTCCAGCCAGGATGCGGCGACGTCGGCTCCGCCACCGAGCGTCGAACCAAGCCTTGCCCGTTCGCTCCACAAATGCAGATCCGTCTCGGTCACGTAGCCGATCCCGCCGTGCAATTGATGGGCATCCAGGGTTATCAGCCTCGCGGCGGTGGCCGCGTACATGCGCGCGATGGCCGTTTCCCTGGTCGCCGTGTGTCCGCGGGCTAACCAAAAGACCGCCGAGTGCGCGACCAATCGCGCCGCGGCCAAGGCGATGTGCATGTCGGCGATCAGATGTTGGGCCGCCTGGAAGGACGCGATCGGCCGGCCGAACTGGTGGCGCAGTTTGGTGTATTCGACGGTGCGGTCCAACACGGCCTGCCCGATCCCGACCAAGTCGAGTGACCCTAGTGCCACCGCTATATTGGCGACCCGGCGCAGCGCCGGCTCGGCAATGCCAGCGTCTTCACCGCCGTCGAGCACTGCATCGGCGGCGACAAGCACATCGTGGAAGCGCACGGTGAACGCCCGGTGCCCACCCGCCATGGCAAGCGGTTCCATGGTCACACCGGTCGCGCGGGCGTCGACGATGAAGACCAGCGTGCGCTCGCATGCGGCGGCTGAAACCACGACAAGGTCGGCGACGTCAGCGTCAGCGACGTAGTCCGCAGTTCCGTTGAGCCGCCAGTGTGTCGAGACGGAATTGGCCTGCAGCACAGCCGAGACGACGGCAGCATCGCCGGCGCTCCATAGCGCCGTGGTGCCGCGAGCATTCCCGCTTGCCAACGGTGGCAGCCACGCGGCCTTGACGGTGCGAGGCCCAAGCTGGTCAATTGCCAGCGCGGCTTGCACGGTGCTGTGCACGGTCGTGGGGCACAGCGCACGGCCGGCCTCGGTATAGAAGACGGCGAGATCATCGAGCGAACCGCCGGAGCCGCCATACTCCTCGGCGATGGCGAGCCCGAATACACCGGCGTGGGCCAGCGCCTTCCACAGGGCTGGGGTGGTTCGGTCCGCGTCGGGCTCGTCCAGCGCGCGCACCAGGCTCACGGGGCTCTCCGCCGACAGCAACGCGCGCAACGCCGAGGCGAACTCGCGTTGTTCAGCGGTGGGTATCGGTTTCATGCGTTCCCGTTACCGTCCATAGGAGGGCATTCCGTGGCCGCGTTGGGCGATGATGTCACGCAGGACCTCGTTGGTGCCTCCACCGAAGCGCATCAACGGGGCGGCACGGTAAAGCCTTTCGAACTTGCCGGCCGCCGGCGCGTGTTGGCCGCGGTGCGCTAACAAGCCGTCCGGCCCCAGGAGATCGAGTGCCAGATCGGCGATCCGCTGGCGCAGCTCACTGGTGAAGACCTTCTCGACGCTGACCTCCACGGTAGGGATGACGCCGTTGTCCAGGATCGACGCGGCCTCGTAACCCATCAGCGTGGCCACCGCCACGTCGGCTTCGGCCTGGGCCAGGCGCCGTCGAGTCGCGGCGTTGTGGGCAGGCACCGTACCGTCACGCCGCGGGCAGACCGCAAGTTCACGTAGGTCGTCCACCGCGCGGCGCAGGTCGCCCGCGTTGGTCAGCGCGCCACGTTCCAAATCGAGCGCGCCGGTGATGTACGTCCAGCCGCGGTTCACTTCGCCTACCAGATTGGTGACTGGGACCCGTACGTCGTGAAAGTGCACCTCATTGGTTCGGTAGCCTGACCACGCGTACAGCGGGCGGATCTCTACGCCGGGACTGTCGATCGGGACGATGATCACCGAAATCCCCCGATGGCGAGCGCCATTTGGATCGGTGCGTACGCAGAGCCACTCGTGAGTGGCGCGCTGAGCCCCGCTATTCCAGATCTTGGTGCCGTTGATCACCCATTCCTGGCCGTCGCGCGTCGCACGGGTACGCAGGTTAGCCAAGTCAGTTCCGGCTTCAGGCTCGGAATAGCCCACAGCGCAAACCATTTCACCTTTGGCGATGCGTGGTAGCCATTCGGTTTTGTTCTGCTCGCTGCCGTGCCGCATGATCATCGGCGCCACTGACGTGACCGTCAGGTCGGGGCCGGGCACGCCCCAATATTCGAACTCGCTCATCAGCAGATGCTGATAAACGGCGCCGAGCCCGAGACCGCCATACTCGCGCGGCCAGTTCAGCCCGAACCAGCCTTTCTCGCCGATCTTGCGACGAAACCGTGCGACCTCCCCGTCGGGGAACTCCAGATCATGCTGGGCGAGTTCAGCTCGTAACTCCGCGGTGACGTTGTCACGGAGGAATTCGCGAACCTCGGTCAGCCAGGCGCGTTGCCCGACGTCGAGTTCGAAATCCATTCCGGCCCCTTTGCCGCACATGTGTAACCGCGTGTCCTAACAGTGTGCTCAGTGGCGATTGTCAACTCCAGCGGTCCCCGGAGCTGATGCTGGTCGCGGCCATGTGCTCCTGACTAGGTCGAGCAGTCGGATGACCGCAGGGTCTGCTTGCGGACGGTGCACAGCGACGATGCTGCTGATGAGGCTGGGAGGGTGATCGGAAATATTCACGTACACGACCTCCGGGTGGCGCAATGCCGCGATTTGCTCTGGAACGACGCCGGCGGCGATCCCGGCGATGGGGTAGGTCATCATGCCGGATAGCTCGTCGGTGTGAGCCACGATGCGGGGAGTGATGCCGGCTTCGCGAAATGCGATGCGGATCTGAGTGGACACTCCAGGTAGCGACTGCTGTGACGGAAGGACGAGCGGCTCATCGCGCAGGTCGGCGAGCGCCACCGCGGGCTTCTGGGCTAGCCGGTGCCCTTTGGGCAGGGCCACCATGGTCTTTTCGCGGCCGACTTCGGTGAAGACCAATCCATCGACGCCTTCGGCGGGTCCGCGCGCGAAGGCGATGTCGAGTTGTCCGAAGCGAACGCCATCGAACATGTGCGGGGGGCGCGTCTGCACCAGGTTCAGCGTCAGTTCCGGTAGTGCGGCGGCGCTTTCGCGCAGCAAGCCGGGTGCGAAGCGGTACGCCAAGCTGACCACGAAACCGATGTCGACGACGCCTTGCACTCCGGCCGCGACTCGCCGCGTGCGCCGGATGGCTGCGTCGTGTGCGGTGCGCAGGCGCTCGGCATCCTCACGAAACGACAGGCCAGCGGCGGTCAACTCGACCCCTCGTGCAGTGCGGTCAAACAGCTTCACCCCCATGGCGCGTTCGAGCCGCTGGATCGCCTGTGTCAGTGGAGGTTGGGTCATGGAAAGGCGTTGAGCGGCGCGGCCAATGTTGCGCTCGTCAGCCACCGCAAGAAACTGCTCGAGCAGGCGCTGGGTCAGTTCCATACGCATCATCATATGGATATGGCCAGCAAAATGTATTGGACGATATCTCGCTTAGGTCGTTGACTGGATACCGGAAACACCGACCTCGGCGTCACCTGACCAAGGGAGGGAGAGAGCATGAGCGCCACATCGGATTTCGGCACATTCGGCCGGTACATGGAAACGCCGGTCGACGACATGTCGCCACAAATGAAGGAGGCTTACGACTTCACCCGTG
Source organism: Mycobacterium sp. (assembly GCA_035472875.1). Classification (GTDB taxonomy): domain Bacteria; phylum Actinomycetota; class Actinomycetes; order Mycobacteriales; family Mycobacteriaceae; genus Mycobacterium. The sequence goes on along the minus strand of DATIOT010000567.1, from coordinate 6,318 downwards.
AACTGCGGGGATTGGTGCCCGGTCCGCACAAGATCTGGCTCGCCAACCCCACGCTGTCCAAGACGATCGTCCCGACCGGCGCGTACTTCCAGCGCGAGTCCACGTTGACGAAGGCCGAGATCGAGATCGCAACCAACATCGTCAACGCCCGGTGGCGGTGCCCCTACGCCAACTACGAACACGAGATCATCGCCGAGCGTGACGGCCACCTGGACCCGCGGCGTGTTGAAGCGCTGATCGCCGGGCTGCCAACGTCATTCGATGACCCCCGCCAACAGGTGGTCTACGAGCTCGCATCGGCATTGGTCGCCCCGCGCTTCGTTCCACTCGGCCTGTACCGGCGGGCCAAGGGATTGCTTGGCGACGCGGGCATCGTGGACGTCGCGGTGCTGCTGGGCTGGTTCACGATGGTGTGTATGACGCTGGGCGCCTTCGACGTGCCGGCCAACGCCAAGGGGTTGGACCAGTGAGCGCCGGCGAGCAGCGGCTGGGCGGTCGGCTGCCGCTCGCCGAACCCGACGCGCTGACCGCCACGCAGCGTGAGCTTTTCGACCGCGTCACCGCCACCGGCGTGCCGTGGGCGCATCGCAGCGGGTTTGCGGCCAGCACCGCCGACGGGCGCCTGATCGGACCGTTCAACCCGATCCTGCTCAGCCCGGAGATCGCCACCGAGTTCCTGAAACTGCAAGCGACAGAGGAGCGGTACACCTCGCTCGACGAGCGAGTTCGCCAGGTGGTCATCCTCACCGTCGGCGCGGCGTGGCACGCCCCCTATGAGCTATACGCTCACTCCGCGGTCGCTCGGCATGCCGGCCTGGACAAGTCGATCGTCGCCGAGCTGGCCGCCGGCGGTCTACCCGAGGCCCTCACCGACGCCGAGAAGACCGCCCACCGGCTCGCGAAAGCGCTCTCCACCACCCATCACGTCGACGACGACCTTTACCATCAAGCCGAGCAGACATTCAGTGCTGCAGGTGTTTTCGAGATCGCCGCGCTCACGGGGATCTATCACACCGTGTGCGACATTCTTAACGTCTTTGACATTCCCGCACTCTGACCCAAGGATCACCATGGCCCTTCCCCCGCTGCCCACCGTCAGGCTAAATCCGGTCGCGCTCTTCCCGAAGAAGTACTTCCTGGAAAACCTCGCGGTACGCGCCGACGAGTCCATCCTCATCACCGCAGTCCTGCAGAAAGAACTCTGGTGGGTGCCACCTCTTAAGCGCGGTGCCATGGTCGAACCCGTCCTGGTGCACACCTTCGAGCACCCGGCCACCGGTATCGCCGAGGTCGGGCCCGACGTGTTCATCATCAGCCTCACCGAGGCCTACACCACCTATGAATCGCACTTGGTCCGAATCGATTTCACCGGATGGACACCGGGGACGCCGGTATCGCCGGAGATCATCTACACATTCGACGAGCGTGTCCGAGGCCTCAATGGCAGCTGCCTGCTCGGGCCGAACGTGTTGGCGATCGCCGACTGCTTCGCCGGGCTCATCTGGCGCGTCGACCTCGCCGAAGACACCCGCAGCGCAACGGCCCGGGTGTGGCTGTCGGACGACACGATGGCGTTCGATCCCGACAGCGGCGTGCCGCCCCCACCGCAGCCCGGCATCAACGGACTGCGTTACGGCGCGCAGACCGCGTACCGCTGGCGCCCCGGCATGGCAGCGAAGTCCGCCACATCGCCGGCGACCCGTTCGACGAAACCCTCGTCGGGCCGTCCAGCGCCGCATGGGGACGCGGGCCAGAAGACCACGGCCGTGTCGCCTACGTCACGACCGACGGCGGCACCACCGCCCCCCAGACGGAATCGTCCGGCCGGCCGCGCTGCTGCGCGTCCAGTTGGATTGCCTGGGGTTATGAACCGGCGCAGTGAAGGCCTCCCAACGTCGCGGTGTCGCCAGACCGGTCGGTCCGATGAGCAGGGTGGGCTGCGATGACCCGGACTGTAAAAACGCTGTCAAACTCCCGTTAAAACGCATCGCAGCCATCGCGGAGACGGGGCTGTACTGCGAAAATCTTTTAATCGGCTGGTCCAAAGATCAGGCATTTTGCTCAGTCCCCAGCTCACAGGGAGAAGTCATGCCCACCGTTGAGACGCGCCTCCGCCAGGAGTTGCGCAACTATGCCGTTGAGTTACGGCAGCTGGCGTACACCCTGCCCCACGGGGTAGGCGAGCATGATCTCCTTCAATTGTCAGACCGGATGCACGCTGCCGCCGACCAGGCGGTCCGCAAGGGGGCCTAGCCACCCACCGGCGAGTGATCAGCCGCTCTTGAGGCGAATCTTCCAGCGCACGAAGCCGAGGTAGAAAATGCTGATTGCTGCCAGCATGCCCATGTCGAACCACCAGGTGCCGGCATTGTGATGCCAGTGTGAATCCTTCGGGACTTGGGGACCTGGCTCCAATTTGATCAAGTCGACGGTGGAGGCTGACGCCGCGAAACCCCATCTCGCCGGTGTGGCCCAAGACATCTGATCGAGCCCCGTGCGCGCGGTGACGGGAATCATGCCGCCGGAGAACACCAGCTGCGACATGACCGCCACGACGAGCAGCGGCATGATCTGGTCATTGGACTTGGCTATGGCCGACAACGCCAACCCGAGCATCGCCGAGGCGACGCAGGTCGCAGCGACGTCGGCGAACAGCTCCAAGCCGGGCTTGCCCAACGCCGCCGCGCCCTGTGTCGGGCCGCCCTTGCCGACCAGCGTGATGACGGTGACGATCGCCGACTGAATGACCGCGAACACGGTGTAGACGCAGACCTTCGCCAGCAGGTACGCGCTGGTGGACAGGCCGACCGCCTGCTCGCGCAGGAAGATGGCGCGCTCACCGATGAGATCTCGGATGGTTAGCGCGGTCCCCATGAAGACCGCGCCGACATTGAGCAGCACCAGGATCTGCCCGGGCTCAGTCGGTGCGGCACCCATTGGGTTCGGGATGCCGAAGCCGACTTTGCCGGGCACCGACATCGACAGCGCACCCATGATGAACGGCAACAGCGCAAGGAAGGCGAAGTAGCCGCGATCGGAGACGATCAACCGTATCTGCCGCCTGGCGATCGTGGAGAACTGCCGGATAAGGCTGGTTTGTGGCGGCTCGCCCAAATCGGCGGGTTTCTCCGCCGGTGGCGGTGGCGGGGCCGGACCCGTCTGCGCCAAGTACCGGGCTTTGGCCGCGTCGGGGTCGCCGGCGACCGAACTGAAAATGTCGGCCCAGTTCGTCGTACCCATAGCCGGACCGATTTGGCTGGGTGGCCCGCAGAATGCGGTCTTGCCCCCAGGGGCCAGCAGCAAAACCTGATCGCAGACGTCCAGGTAGGTCAGCGAGTGGGTGACCACGAGCACCACACGACCGGCGTCGGCCAACTGCCGCAGCATGGTCATGACCTGCCGGTCCAGCGCTGGGTCAAGACCGGAGGTCGGCTCGTCGAGGATTAGCAGCGACGGCCCGGTCAGCAACTCCAGGGCCACCGACGCGCGCTTGCGCTGACCGCCGGACAGTTTGTCGACTCGAGTCTCGAGATGCTTGCTCATCTCGAGTTCCTCGAGCACCCGCGCCACCACCTGAGCGCGGTCATCCTTGGTGGTGTCCGGCGGCAACCGCAGTTCGGCGGCATACCCGAGCGCGTGCTTCACGGTCAGTTGACCGTGCACCACGTCGTCCTGCGGCACCATGCCGATCCTGCTGCGCAGCGAGGCGTACTCGGCGTGAACATTGTGGCCCTCGAAAGCCACCGTTCCGGTGGTCGGGTTCGTGTACCCGGCCACCAGCCTGGCAAAGGTGGATTTTCCGGCACCCGACGGACCGATGACGGCCGTTAGGGTTCCGGGAAACGCGCCCAGCGAGATGTCGTCCAGCAGCGTCTTGTTGTTCTCGATCGTCCACGTCACCCCGCGCACGTCGAGGCCGCCGATGCGCGTCGCGGTCGCGGTCTCGTCGCGGCGTGCCAGCGTGCCGCCTGCGAAGACGAGGTCGATGTTGCCGATCGTGACGACGTCGCCGTCATGCAGCACCGCCACATCGACCCGGGATCCGTTGACGAAGGTGCCGTTGATGCTGCGGTTGTCATGGATCTCGGTGCCGTTGGGCGTCGGGATCAAGGTGGCGTGGTGGCGCGAAGCCAGCACCTCGGGAATGACGATGTCGTTGTCGTTGGCCCGGCCGATCGTGATCGCGCCCGGCGTCGACTCCGACGCCGCTTTACCCGGCCGCAGGATCTTCATCATCGAGGTCGCGAGGTTTGACGAGTCACCGCCGACATGGCCGGTCTCGAGGCCGGTGGACTCTGCTGCGGGGGCCGGGGGCACTTTCATCGGTGGTGCCCGGTAAATCTGCGGCGCCGACTGCGGTCCGCTGGGCGGTCCCACCGATTGCGCGCCCGTTGGGTAAAGCGGCTGCGGCCCCGACGGGTAGCTCGGCAGTGGGCCCGACGGGTGGACGGGTTGCGGTCCGCTGGGGGGCTGCGACGGCTGCGCCCGCAATGGCGCCGACGGTGGGTGGTGCGGCTGGTCGCGCAAGGGCGTGGCAGTCCCCGGCGGGCCCTGGGTGGGATGTGGGCCATTTGGTCCGCTGGGCGGGTTGAAGATCGGGATTGAAGTCGTCAAGGGCGGACGCCCGGCCGAACCCTGGTGGCGACCGACCTCGAACGTCACCGCCGGACCGTCCGGGTTTCCGATATTGACCCGCAGGCCGTCCTGGATGTCGACGGCCGGCACACGACGGTTGTTGACGTACAGCCCATTGAGGCTGCCGTTGTCGACGGCCATCCATCGGCCCTGGTCGAATCGCACCAGCAGGTGCGTCCGGGAGATCAGGGGGTGGGCGACGCGGACGTCGGCGCGCAGGTCACGCCCAATCACTACGTCGTTGCCTGCTGCAAAGGTGCGCTCGGCTCCGTCATAGCGCACGGTCAGCACAGGCGGGGCTGGTCGGCTCATCACGCCAACTGTATCGGCATGGGCGTCGATTGCAGGGCAAGTCAGCGGAGTTCATGACCGGGCTGCAGCTGGCCCGCCGATGCGTCGCCTAGTTCTACCGTTTCGTCCGGTTTTTAATGGCGGAGCTGCGGGTAACCCGGCGTCCATGCACGACACCGACGGTGTGTTCCCCGATGATGTGCCCGTCGCCGATGCCGTTGAGCAACAGCGCCCGACCGCCGACTCACCGGCCGACGAGGACAACGCCACATCTTGGCAGGACGAGAGTGACGTGCCGCTGGAGGCGGCTGCTTCCGACTGGCACGAGCAGCGGGAGACGGTTCTGATCGATCCCGAACTCGAGGAACCCGAGCAATATGAATGACGACAACAGCTGGGATGCTTCCCGAATAGATCTGCGCTGCAAACGTTTTCGCCACGTTCGTCACCTCAGCATTAACCGGCTGCAGCGACGACGGGCGCGTCGCTACGGTGCTATGTCCCCGGCTTAACGCTTGCCAATCCCAACGAAAGTGCGGGCAAATTGTGTGAGTCCCACCACCTCCACGACTCCCGACCGTGACCCAAGATATGGGCATGGAGGAAATTCACGGCCAGCTGCTGGCCGACCGCGTCGCGTTGGTGACGGGCGCCGGTGGCGGCATCGGCGCGGCAACCGCGCAGCTGTTCGCACAACACGGCGCCCACGTGGTCATCGTCGATATCGAAACCGACCTCGCCCAACGGACCGCCGACGAAATCACGACATCGGGTGGATCAGCGCTGGCGCTCATCACCGACGTCCGCGACGCCGACCAGGTTGCCGGCTTGGCGCGATCGGTGCTGGGTCGCTACGGCCGGGTTGATGTGCTGGTGAACAACGTGGGCCACTGGCTGCGCCACCCGGGCAACTTCGTAGACACCGATCCGCAACTGTGGGATGAGCTCTACCGGATCAACCTGCACCACGTCTTCCTCGTCACCCGCGCGTTCCTGCCTGCGATGATCGACCAACGCGCCGGCGCGATCGTCAACGTCTCGTCCGTCGAAGGTTTGCGCGGCTACCCGGAGGATCCGGTCTACGCGGCCTTCAAAGCTGCCGTCATCCACTTCACCCGCAGCCTCGCTGTCCAGGTGGGCCGCGACGGTGTGCGGGTCAACGCCATCGGCCCCGACGTCACCGAATCGCTACAGGTGCCCTACTCGCAGTGGCTGTCCGCCGAGGAGCAGATGCAGTGGCCGCAATGGGTTCCGGTCGGTCGGATGGGCTTGCCCGAGGACCAGGCCCGCGTGATCCTATTCCTGGCCTCGGACCTGTCGGCGTTCGTAACTGGCCACACCATTCCCACAGATGGCGGCACCGGCGCGGCGGGCGGGTGGTTCCGCTCGTCG